>JAPFFX010000176.1 GCA_026645375.1 Citricoccus sp. WCRC_4
ACCGTGGACATGGCCGTCACGGTGGTGGAGTGGGGGACGGGGAAGGTCGAGCACCTCGCGGACTCCCGCCTGGAAGTCGTCCTGGAGCGCGCCGTCGGCACCGGTTCCCTGGGCCCCGAGGCGCTCGCGGACCCCGGCGCGGCCGAGGCCCTCGGGACCGGCGCGGGCGGTGCGAACGACGAGGAGGACGACGAGGACGAGGACGACGCCGAACCCCGGCGTATCACCTTCACCGGTATCGGCCCGCGCTGGGCGGACGGGCCGCCGGAGCTGAAGTGACAGCGAGAACGTGGACAGGTGGTCTCTCGGACGAGCAGGTCCGTCCCGCGGCGCGACCTCAGCGCGTGGGCGGGAGGGAGCGTCGTTCATGCATGCGCAGAAAGGCCCAGGCTCGCACGGCCGCCACGAGCGTGGTCGCGGTGAGCACGCCCCAGGCCACGATCACCGGCAACCACGGCAGCTCGGGACGCAACAAGGTCCCGGCCACGATGGTCGCCCCCACGGCTGTCAGCAGCGCCATGTTCTCGAGCTGACCGCAGGAACGGGCCGCCGCCCCGATCCGTATCGACGACGAGTTCGGCAGTCGGTTAGCGCGCAGCGCCCGGCGCCGTGCGGCAGTGACATCCCTGCGCTGCTGAGTGTGCGCCAGGAACGGACGCGGCACCCGGGCGAAGTTCAGGGCGACCCAGGAGATCGCCAGGACGGCCGCCCACACCAGCAGGAACCACAGCGGCTCGCTCCCGGTCCGGCCCGCCCACCAGGTGGCGGCCAGGCCGGTCAGGACGGCGACGGACATCGCCGGGGTCGCCGACAGCAGCAGGCGACGTCGAGAAGGTATGGGGCGGTCCGGGTGACGCAGCACCACCCCGACCCGCTCGGCCCGCGCGCTGTTGTCCATGTCAGCGCTCGGGTCGCGCTCTGGCGCTGCCGGTGCTCGTGGCAGCAGGCGAGTGCTTCCACGGCGGGGCGGCCGGCGCAGGTGCACAGCCGCACGCGATCCTTCGTACCACGCTGTGTCCTTTCCCCGGTTTCCGGTGTCGGGCGTGAGGGCCCGATGCCAGTACACACCCCTGGCGGGCGGACGGGTCCGTTCTTAACGCGGTCCTAATGCGGTCGGCGTCAGTGGCCGTCCGCACGTGCCACGGACGGTCGCGCGCGGGCTGCCGGTGAAGGCGGTGGTCAGGGGATGAAGCGGTAGCCCATGCCGAGCTCGGTGCGGAAGTAGCGGGGGTGCGAGCTGTCGGGTTCGAGCTTGGCGCGGAGCTGGGACATGTAGACGCGCAGGTAGTTGGCCTCCTCGCCGTACCCCGGTCCCCACACGGTGGTGAGCAGTTCGGCGCGTCCGATCAGCCGGTGCGGGTTGCGAACGAGGACCTCGAGAAGGCGCCACTCCAGCTTGGTCAGTCGCACGGGCCGGCCTGCGGCGGTCACGGTGCGGTCGGCCAGGTCGATGCGCACGCGACCGTCGGAGGTCTCCACCACGGCCTCGCTCGGATCCGGCTGTGCCCGGCGCAGGGCCGCCCGCAGGCGGGCCAGCAGCTCGTCCATGGCGAAGGGCTTGGAGATGTAGTCGTCGGCCCCGCGGTCGAGGGCGTCGACCTTGCTGTAGGACTCTCCCCGGGCGGAGACCACGATGATCGGCACCGTGGACCAGCCGCGGATGCCATCGATCACCTCCCGGCCTTCGAGGTCGGGCAGTCCGAGGTCGAGCAGGACCACGTCGGGGTGCTCGTCCGCGGCCAGCTGCAGCGCCTGGTGCCCGGTGGCGGCCCGGTGGGTGCGGTAGCCGCGGGCCTTCAGGTTGACCAGCAGCGCGCGGGCGATCTGGGGGTCGTCCTCGACGACGAGCACGCTGGGGCTCACGTTGGCACCTCACTGTCTGATCCGTTGTCCACGTCGCTGGCGGGCGCGTGATCATAGGCGTCATCCGCATCGGCGGCGCCGAGCGAAGGCGCTGCGGGGAGGGTGAGGACCATGGTGAGTCCTCCGCCGGGGGTGTCCTCCGCGTGCACGTGCCCGCCCATGCCCTCGGCCAGCCCTCGGGCCACAGCGAGGCCGAGTCCCACGCCGGTGGTGGTGTCCCGGTCGCCCAGTCGTTGGAAGGGGCGGAAGATCCGTTCCTTGTCCGCGTCAGCCACCCCGGGGCCGTGGTCGACCACGTGCAGCTGCACCACGCCGGGGCCGGACACGACGTGCACCAGCACGGAGCCGTTCCCGCTGTGCTTCAGGGCGTTCTCCACGAGGTTGGCGATCACGCGCACGAACAGCCCGTGATCGCCGAGCACCGACGGGGAGCCTGCGGGGACGTCGATGCGGACCCGTTCGTCGCCGGCGGTGCCGCCGATGCTGTGCACTGCGGTCGCGGCGAGGTCCTCGACATCCAGGCGGGTGCGGTGCACGAGGAGGTCGCCGGCGTGGATGCGGCTCATGTCCAGGAGGTCCTCGATCCGCTCGGCGAGCTGGTCGGCCGACTCCTCGATGGTGGCCAGCAGCTCACGGGTGTCCTCCTGGCTCAGTTCCACGTCGTCCAGCCGCATGCTGGAGACCGAGGCCTTGATCCCGGCCAGGGGGGTTCGCAGGTCGTGGGAGACGGCTGCCAGCAGCGCCGTGCGCATCGCATTGCCGGCCGCCAGTTCCTGCGCCTGCAGCCGTGCCTCCGCCAGCTCTTGCTGCTGCAGCACCGCAGCGATCCGTCCGGCGAAGGCCTCCAGGACCCCTTGGTCGGAGGCTTCCTCGGGAAAACCGTCGATCAGCAGGACGTGGTGGTCGTCGACGACGACGGTGTTGTCACAGGTCGACGGCTGCGGAACGGGGCTGCCGGAGCTGGCGACGATCACCCACGCTTCCGGGCTGACGGCACGGGGCTCCGTGGTCCCGGTGCCGTGCGCGGCCAGAGCCACGCCATCGAGGGAATAGGTGCGACGAAGGCGCTCCAACAGCGCGGGCACGCTCAGCCCCTCCCTGATCACCCCGCCGGCCAGTTCGAACAGCGTGGTCGCCTGGTGGCGGGCGCGCCCGGCCTCGGTGGTGCGCCGGGCCTCGACGTCGACCACCCGGGCTACGCCGGCGGCCACCAGCAGGAACAGTCCCAGCGCCCAGATGTTCAGTGGTTCGTGGATGATCCACATCCTGGTGGGCGGGGTGAAGAACCAGTTGAGCAGCATCGTGCTCACGAGCGCAGCGGCAACCGCCGGCCACCATCCGCCCAGGATCGCCACGAAGACGACCACGGTGAGGTGGCACAGGAAGTTGAGGGTCACCGCGTCCGTGCCGGCGCCGGCGGCGAGAAATCCCGCGGTCAGTGCGCAGGGCCCCGCCAGGGCCAGAGCCCACCCGGCCAGGCGGCGCGACCAGCTCAGCGGCGCGTGGCTCCGGGCGCGTGCCGCGTGGGAGCGGCCGGCGGCGTGGGCAACGACCAACACGTCCAGATCGTCGGCGGCATCCAGGACCCGGAGCGCGGTGTCAGAGCGGAGAAGCCCCGTGAGGTGCCGCCCCCTGGCGGTGCCGACCACCACGTGCGTGGCCTGGACGCTGCGGGCGAAGCCCAGCAGGGCGGCGGCCAC
>JAPFFX010000212.1 GCA_026645375.1 Citricoccus sp. WCRC_4
CGTACTCGGCGGCCGATCCGCAGGCCCAGCTGTGGGTCACGGCCACCCTCTACCGGGCCGCCGAGGAGGCGCGCTGGCGACTGTGGGGCACGCTCGACGACGCCCGGTCCGAGGAGATCTACCGTGACTACGCCGTCCTGGGCACCCTGCTCGGCATGCCCGCGGACCTCTGGCCCCGGGACCGTGAGGATTTCGAGCGGTACTGGAGCGCCGCCGTCGGGACCCTGGAGGTGACCGGGGAGGCCCGGGCGATCTGCCGGGACCTGTTCGCCGCCGAGGCCGCCCCCTGGTGGCTGCGCCGGCTCATGCCGCTGGTGCGCTTCACGGCCGCCGGCATGCTGCCGCACCCGGTCCGCACCGGTCTGGGGCTGGACTGGGACGGCGCGGACTCGGTGCGCGAGGACCGGTTGTGGCAGGTGGTGCGGAGCGTCTACCCGAGGCTGCCACGGCGCCTGCGCGAACTGCCGTCCGCGCTCATGCTGCGCACCCTGTCCTGATCGGGTGGCATGATGCCCCTTGTGAGATCGAGAACCCCCGCGTCGCCGTCGCCGGTCTCCTGGCTGTACCTGGCGGTGTGCGTGGTGCTGGTCTCGCTGAACCTGCGGACCCTGTTCTCCTCGTTCTCCGCGATCCTGCCGGAGATCACCGCCGCCACCGGGCTGCCGGGCTGGGGCGCCACCGTGCTGACCACCGTGCCGGCCACCCTGCTGGGCGTCTTCGCGCCGCTGGCCCCCGTGCTCGCGCGCCGCTTCGGGTCCTGGCGGGTGCTCTTCGGCGCCCTGCTGCTGCTCACGCTCGGCCTGGTGGTGCGCTCGGTCCCAGTTCCCGACGGCGCCGCGATGGTCCCGCTGCTGGTCGGCACCGTGTTCTCCGGGGCGGCGATCGCCCTGTCCAACGTGGTGCTGCCCAGCATCGTCAAGCAGGACTTCGTCAACCACCTGGGGCTGATGAGCGGGCTGTACACCACCGCGATCTGCGGGTCGGCCGCCCTCGGCGCCGGGCTGACGTTCCCCGTGTACGAGGCCGTGGGGGACTGGCGACTGGCCCTGGGGATCTGGGCGGTGCCCGTGCTGGTCACCGCCGGGCTGCTCGTGCCCGTGCTCCTGAGGCACCGGTCCGGGGCCCGGCCGGTCACCTCCACCACGGGGCGGAGCCCGCTGACCTCCTCGGTGGCCTGGCACATCACCCTGATGATGGTCTTCCAGGCGATGACGTCCTTCACCGCCTTCGCCTGGCTGGCCCCGATCCTGCGGGAGCGTGGGCTCGACGGCGGGCTGGCCGGGCTGATCGTGGCGGTGTCGATCGTGCTGCAGATGGCCGGTTCCCTGGCCGCCCCCGTGCTGGCGGCCCGGATGCGCAGCCAGTCGGTGCTGAACGTGTCCGCGGCCGTGCTGACCGCCGCGGGGTTCATCCTGTCCATTCATGGCCCGATGGCGGGGATCTGGGTGTGGACCGGCGTGCTCGGCGTGGGCCAGGGGGCGCTGACCGCACTGGCCCTGACCATGATCACCCTGCGCAGCGAGTCCGCCCACATGGCGATCCGGGTCTCCGGCATGATGCAGGGCCTCGGGTACGGACTCGGGTCCTCGGGGACGTTCATCACCGGGCAGGTCTTCGCCGTCACGGGCTCCTTCGGGCCCGCGGCCTGGCTGTTCGCGGCCTCCGGGCTCGGTGCGGCCGTCTTCGGCTGGCTGGCCGGGAGGGACCGGGCCATCGAGGAGTGACCAGGCGCCGTCCGTCCGCGGTATCCGCATCAGGTGTGGGACATGACGCCATCCACGCCTCGGGATGGCGACGGATCCCGTTCCTGATGACGTGGGGCCGCGGTGCCCCCTTCACCCCGGCCGGCCCCGGCCCCCTGCCATGGCTGGACAGGCATGGGACAATGGGGCCGATGGCTGACCAGAACCGTTCCCGCACCCCGGACCGCCCGCCCCACACCGCACCGGTGCAGCAGGGCCGGCAGTCCCGCCGCGCCGCCGACCCCGCGGACGCGCACCTCGAACACGCCCGGGACGGCAAGCTCAAGCTGAACCGGCCCCAGCGCGGACTGATCGACGAGACCGAGGCCCGGCAGCTCTCCGAGGACCGCGAGCGGCTCCAGCGCCAGGGCATCGGCGGGCCGCTGGACGGCCGGATGCTCTCCAACCCGGCGGCCGCGGCCTCGGGTCCTGACGCCAACCGCCGCCAGGTCCGCCCGCAGGCGGAGGGCTGGACGCAGCAGACCACGGAGGACGGGCGGCCGCTGCTGCAGTTCAAGCAGCCGCGCGTGGCCCAGCCGAAGACGCACCTGGCCGACCTGACGCTGGCCGAACGCCAGGAGAAGGTCAAGGAATTGGGGTTGCCGGCCTTCCGCGCCAAGCAGCTCTCCACCCACTACTTCGTGCACCACACCTCGGACCCCGAGCGCATGACGGACCTGCCCTCGGCCCAGCGCGAGACGCTCGTGGCCGAGATGTTCCCGCCGCTGCTCACCGAGGTCCGGCGGCTGACCACGGACAACGGGGACACCGTCAAGTTCCTGTGGCGCCTGTTCGACGGCGCCCTCGTGGAGTCGGTGCTGATGCGCTATCCGGGCCGGGTGACGCTGTGCGTGTCCAGCCAGGCCGGTTGCGGCATGAACTGCCCCTTCTGCGCCACCGGCCAGAACGGGCTGACCCGGAACATGTCCACCGCGGAGATCGTGGAGCAGGTGGTCCGGGCCAACCAGGTGATCGCCGAGGGCGGGCTGGGTGGCCTGCGGCGCGACGGCGGGCACGACGCCGAACGCGTCACGAACATCGTGTTCATGGGCATGGGCGAGCCGCTGGCCAACTACAAGCGCGTCATCGCCTCGGTCCGGCGGATGGTGGATCCCGCCCCGGAGGGGCTGGGCATGTCCGCCCGCCACATCACCGTCTCCACCGTGGGGCTGGTCCCGGCCATCAACCGGCTCGCGGACGAGGGCATCCCGGTCACCTTCGCCCTGTCCCTGCACGCCCCGGACGACGAGCTGCGCGACGAGCTGATCCCGGTGAACTCCCGGTGGAAGGCCGACGAGGCGATCGACGCCGCCTACAACTACTTCGTGAAGACCGGCCGGCGCGTGTCGATCGAGTACGCGTTGATCAAGGACATGAACGACCACGCCTGGCGGGCCGACCTGCTGGCGAAGAAGCTCAACGCGCGCGGCCGCGGCTGGGTGCACGTCAACCCGATCCCGCTGAACCCCACCCCGGGCTCGATCTGGACCTCCTCCGAACCGGACGTCACGCAGGAGTTCATCGACCGCCTGAACGACGCCGGCATCCCCACCACCCTGCGCGACACGCGCGGCAAGGAGATCGACGGGGCCTGCGGGCAGCTCGCCGCCGAAGGGGACGAGGAGGCGGACGGTACCGTCACGGCGCCCGACGCCGGCCGGTCCGGGGCCTCAGCGTCCATCGACCTGCGCGGCTGACCCCCCCGGGCAGCTGGGGGTCGGAAGACGACGTCCCAGCCCGGAACCCGGGGGTTGCCCGTCACCCATTGACCGCCAGATGCGGCCAGGGGATCAGGCGTCGACGCCGGCCGGCACCGGGGCGGCTGCCCGCGGGGTGTCCTCCTCGGCGGGGGTGGAACGGACGATGAAGGAGCCCGCGAACGCGACCAGCGAGATGATCGCGCCCCACACCATGGCGTTGTGGATGCCGTCCATCAGGGCGACCGTCGGCTCGGTGCCGCTGGTCGCCCCGGCGATGGTCGCCGTCGTCATGACGGTGATGAACAGTGCGGTGCCCGCGGCGCCGGCCACCTGCTGCAGGGTGGACAGGATGGCGCTGCCGTGCGAGTACAGCCGGCGCGGCAGGGCGCCCAGGGCCGAGGTCATCAGCGGGCCGAACATGAACGACAGCCCGGCGTTGAGCAGCATGTGCCAGGCGATGAGTGTCCCCACGGACGACTCGGCGGTCAACGTGGTCATGCCCCACAACGCCGCGGAGACGACCGCGGTGCCCGGGATCACCAGCGGGCGGGCCCCGACGCGGTCGAACAGGCGGCCGACGACCAGGCCGAGCACGCCCATCACCAGGCCGCCGGGCAGCAGCGCCAGGCCGGTCTCCATGGTGGACGCGCCCAGGACGTTCTGCAGGTAGATGGGCAGCACGATCAGGGTGCCGAACATCGCCATCATGCCGATGACCATCATGCCCAGCGAGATGGTGAACGCGGGAGCCTTGAAGGCACGCACGTCCAGCAGGGCGTGGTCGCGCAGTCCGAGCTGGCGCCACGTGAAGACAGCCAGGGAGGCGACGCCGACCACGAGGGGGATCCAGGGCGGCATCAGGGCGTCCCCCTCGGCCGCGGCGCCGATGCTGCTCAGTCCGAACACCACGCCGGCGAAGCCGATGCCGGACAGCGCCACGGAGAGCACGTCCAGCGGGATCTTCTGGGTGTCGGTGACGTTGCGGATCATGGTCACGCCCAGGACCAGGGCGAGCGCGGCGACCGGCAGCATCAGCAGGAACATCCAGCGCCACTGCAGCAGGTCCAGGATCACCCCGCCGATGGTCGGGCCGGTGGCCGGGGCCACCGCGATGACGATGGAGATCACCCCCATGGTGCGGCCGCGGCGGTTGGCCGGGACCACGTTCAGCACGGTGGTGAACAGCAGCGGCATCATGATGGCCGTGCCCACGGCCTGGACCACGCGGCCCAGGACGAGGACGAGGAACGTCGGGGCCATGGCGGCCAGCACGGTGCCGAGCAGGAAGCTGACCATGGCGATGGTGAACACCGTCCGCAGCGGGAACCGGGTCAGCAGGTAGCCGGTGGTGGGGATGACCACGGCCATGGTGAGCATGAACGCGGTGGTCATCCACTGGGCGGTGGCGGCCCCCACGCTGAACTCGCGCATCAGCTGCGGCAGCGCGACGCTCATGATCGTCTCGTTGAGGATCACCACGAAGGCCGAGACGACCAGCAGCCAGACCACGCGCATGGCGCCGGCCGGGAGCCCGGGGTCAGTGGGCGTGGCGGGCGCGCCGGCCTGCGGCGCGGTGGCGGTGATGGTGCCCCGCTGGGGGTCATCGGCGGGGACAGGCGACACTATGGTTTCTCCTCGGGATGCGCAGGGAGCCGGCATGGCTCCGGTGGTCCAACCGTAGATCCGCCCTTGCTATTCCCGGAATTCCCCCGGCCGGAACGTCATCCGGAGCGACTTCGCACTTCGTGCAACCTTTCGGCACCCGCACCGGTAGTAGGGGGTGTGAGGACAATCGTGCTCATGTGGACGGCCCCGACTGTGGGTCCCGTGAAAGGACGACACCATGCGTAAGGCACTTCCCCTGGCAGTCACTGCAGCATGCGGCGTGGCCATGCTCGGCACGGCGCTGCCGGCCACGGCCAGCGAGACGGAGGGATCCGGCGGTGACGCCGCGATGCTCTCCGTGCTCCACGGCGTTCCCGACACCACCGTGGACGTGTTCGTCAACGGCGAGCGCACCCTGGACGACTTCGCCCCGGGTGACCTGGCCGGCCCCCTGGAACTTCCCGCCGGTGACTACGAGATCGCGGTGACCGCCTCGGACGCGCAGGACGACTCGGAACCCGTCATCGGCCCGGTGAACGTCACCCTGGACGGCGGCGTCAACTACACCGCGGCGGCCCATCTCGACGCCGAGGGCCAGCCCACCGCCACCGCCTTCGTGAACGACACCTCCGCCCTGGACGCCGGGAACGGGCGCCTCGTGGTCCGTCACGTCGCCGCGGCCCCGGCCGTGGACGTCTGGGCGAACGGTGAGGTGGCCGTCCCCGGCCTGGCCAACCCGGACGAGCAGTCCCTGGACCTGCCGGCCGGCACCATCGAGGCCGCGGTCTCGGTGGCGGGTGAGTCCGACCCGGTGCTCGGCCCCGCCGACGTGGAGGTCACCGAGGGTGCCGCGACGATCGTCTACGCCTGGGGTTCGGCGGAGGACGGTTCGCTCGCCCTGGCCACCCAGACGGTCGAGGGGATGCACTCCGCCCCCGGCGGCGTCCCCACGGGCAACACCCAGGTGCCCGCCGAGGGCCAGGGCCTGTGGTGGGCCGCGGGCGGTGGCGCGCTCCTCCTGGCCGCGGCCGGTGCGGTGACGGCGTTGCGGCGCCGGACCTCCGTCCGTGCCTGAGACGACCCGCCGGGGCCAGTCCTCGCCCCGCGGGTCCAGGGCGGCGGGGGGAGTCCTCGCCGCCCTGGCGGTCGCAGTCGCCCTCGCGGGCGCCGGTTGCGCACCTGCCGGTGTGGTGGAGCCCCCTTCCTCCGACCCGGCTGCGGCCGCACCATCATCCTCCGTCTCCCCGGCGCCGGCGGCCTCGTCCCCGGCGCCGGGGGACCCAGGTGACACCGCCCCCGGCGTCCCCGCATCCCGTGCGGGAACCGCGGAGGTCCCGGTGGCCTCCGCGGCCCTGCGGCCCGTCGCCCCGGTGCCCGCCCCGGTGCGGCTGGACTACGAGGCCATCGGGGCGGAGATGACGGTGGTGCCCACGGGGGTCGCCGGGGACGGGCAGATGGAGATCCCCGAGGACGCGTCCGTCGCCGCCTGGTACCGGTTCGGCCCGGCACCGGCCGACGGTGAGGGCAACACGGTGATCGCCGCCCACGCCGGTTCCGAGCACACGCCCGAGGGACCGCTGTACGCGCTGCGCACGGCGCGGACGGGTGACACGGTCCGGGTCGAGGACGCGTCCGGGCGGCAGCACGCCTACCGGGTCAGCCGGGTGGAGCGCCTGGGCAAGGACGGGCTGGACTTCACGCCCTACTTCACCCGCTCCGGGCCGGAGCGGCTGGTCCTCGTGACCTGTGGTGGACAGTGGTTGCCGGAGAGGCAGAGCTATGCGGACAACATCATCGTGGTGGCAGAGTCACTGGACTGACCCGTATCCTCGGAGGACGTCCGTGCCACGGGTCCGCCCCGGGGTGACGTGATGGACCACCGCCGCCCGCCGGGGCCACGACCGAGGAGGGACGCTGGACAGCGACGACCTCTCACGACGCTTCGCCGCGGGGAGTGCGGACGCCATGCGTGAGGCCTATGACCAGCATGGCCGCCTCGTCTTCTCCCTCTGCATGGCGGCGCTGTCCAACCGGCAGGACGCGGAGGACGCCACGCAACAGGTGTTCACGCGGGCCTGGCGCTCGCGGCAGGCCTACGACCCCACCCGTCCGCTCGGCGGGTGGCTGACCGGGATCACCCGGAGGGTCGTGGCGGACACGTTCGCGGCCCGGGACCGCCAGCGGCAGCTCGTGGACGCGACGTCCGGCCAGCAGCAGCGTCAGGACCGGCAACTGTCCGAGCAGGTCGTCGACCGGGTGCTGGTCCACGAGGCGCTGGAGAAGCTCGGACCTCCCCAGGATGAGATCCTGAGGATGGCCTTCGTCCAGGACCTTCCGCAGGGGCAGATCGCCGAGCGGCTGGGAATGCCCCTGGGAACGGTCAAGTCGCATGTCCACCGGGGACTGGCCCGGCTTCGAGCAGCACTGGAGGTGAACGATGGCTGAGACCACGGAACGGCACCTGACCGAGGAGGACCTGGCCTCGATCGCCGAAGGCCAGGCACCCGGCCCCGAGGCCGCCGCCCACCTGCGCTCCTGTGCCGCCTGTCGCCTGGACCTCGACCGGACCGAGCGCGTGGTGTCCGCGCTCGCCGCGCCGGTCACCCTCCATGAGCCGTCCGCCGACGTGTGGGCGGGCATCGAACGCGAGCTGGGGCTCCGGCAGGATCCCCACGCCGCCCCCGGGGCCTCCACGGCCCCGGGCCTCACGGGGCCGTCCGGTACGTCCACGGAGACCGCACCCGGAGGACACGGTGGCGGAGGGACGGTCGGCGCCGACGACGTCGGCACGGTGACCTTCCTGCCCCGGGCCCAGCGGCGCCGGTGGCCCCTCATCACGGCCGCCGCGGCCGCCGGGCTGGTCGTCGGTGCCGCCGGCGCCGTCGTCATGGCCAGTCTGGTGGGCCAGGGCGACGGCGGGCAGGACACGCCACCTCAGCCGGTCGCCGTGGGCGAGGCGGTCCTCGCGCCGGTCACGGACCGGGACGTGGAGGGGCGTGCCGAGATGGTCGCCGAGCCCGACGGCGCCCTGCGCCTGACCGTCGACGTCTCCGAGGGGCCCCAGGAGGGGTACTACGAGGTGTGGCTGCGCGACGAACAGGCCAGCCGGCTGATCTCGCTGGGCACGGTGTCCGGCCAGACCACCACGCTGCCGGTGCCGGCCGGCGTCGACCTCGACCGGTTCCCGGTGGTCGACGTCTCCCAGGAGGAATTCGACGGCGACCCCTCGCACAGCGGCGTGACGCTGGCAGCGGGGGCCATGACCCGGTCCGGGGACGCCACCACGGGGTAGCCGTGTGTCCTGCCGTGACGTGGACGACATCCACGGACCCCCGATCCGTTGCTAGGGTGAACCCGTAACCATCCAGAGCGGCTGAGAGACCTGGCTCGACGACGCCGCAGCAACCCGAGGGGATCATCTCCCCAACGACGGGTGCTAAGGCCAGGACCGATGGAGATCCCGGATCTGCAGTCGGTTCGTGCGTCGGTGTTCCCTGCCTGCGCCGGGCCAGCCGTTGGCGTGACTGCCGGTAATCCTCGGTGTGACCGGAAGGACCGCCGAATGTCGCAGAGCACGGCCGAGAAGGCCGCCACCACCGAACACCACTCCCGGCCGGGCCCGGACGTCGGGGCCGTCAACCTCGCCGACGGCCTGCCCGCCTCCTACGCGGGGCTGCGCGAGCACTTCGACCCCGTCTTCGAGTCGATCGCTGCCGGTTCCCTGGAGCGGGACCTGGAGCGCCGACTGCCCCACGAGCAGGTCCGCGGGCTGGATCGCGCCGGGTTCGGCACCCTGCGGGTCCCGGCCGCCCACGGCGGGCCGGGGGTGAGCATCGAGGACTTCACCCGCCTGCTCGTCGACCTGGCCGAGGCCGACTCCAACATCGCCCACCTGTACCGGTCCCACTACGGCTTCGTGGAATCCCTGCGCTTCCTGCCCGGCCACCTCCAGGAGGCCTGGTACCCACGGGTGCTGGCCGGAGCGACGGTGGGCAACGCGTCCACCGAGAAGGGCGGCAACGCCCTGGGCACCCTGAACACCGTGCTGACCCGGAGCGGGGACGGCTGGGTGCTCAACGGCCGGAAGTTCTACGCCACCGGGTCGATCTTCTCTGACTACACGCGGGTCTCGGCCGCGCTGGACGGTGAGGACGGACGGCGCTTCGCGGTGGTCGCCACGGATGCCGCCGGCGTCACGCTGGAGGACGACTGGGACGGCTTCGGGCAGAAGCTCACCGGCACCGGCACGGCCGTCTTCGAGGACGTCGCGGTCCCCGAGGACGCCGTGATGGACCGGACCGCGGGCAGTGCTGAGGCCGTCCACGAGGCCGCCTTCTTCCAGCTGGTGCTGCTGGCGGTGCTGGCCGGCATCGCCCGGGCCGCCCGCCGCGACACCGTCGCCACCATCGCCACCCGCAAGCGCACCTTCAACACCGGGCTGGGCCTGCCGTTCCGCGAGGACCCGCTGATCCAGGAGGCCACGGGGCGGATCTCCGCCAAGGCCTTCGCCGCCGAGGCCACCGTGCTGCACGCCGCGCGGACCCTTGACGCCGGCCTCCAGGCCGTCATCGACGCCGGGGCCGACGTCCCGGACTTCAGCGGCACCCTGCCGGGAGCCCTGTACGAGTCCGAGATCGCCGTCGAGCACGCCCAGGTCACGGTCCCCGAACTGGCACTGGGCGCCGCCCAGGACCTGTTCCTGACCGTCGGCGCCTCCGCGACCTCCACGTCCAAGGGGCTGGACCGGCACTGGCGCAACGCCCAGACCGTGGCCACCCACAACCCGATCGCGTTCCGGGCCCGCGCCCTCGGGGACTTTCTTCTCAACGGCATCCTGCCGGAGGGCCTGAACGCCATCGGCGACGCGAAGACGGCGGGGTCTGCCGCATGAGCGCCGCGACCAGCACGACCACCACCTCCACCGGGGGACCACGGCAGGGACCCGCGCGGGTCTTCGACGGCAAGAAGCGCGTCCTCGCCTCCGCCTTCGCCGGCACCACCATCGAGTGGTACGACTTCTACCTCTACGGAACCGCGGCGGCGCTGGTCTTCAACGTCCAGTTCTTCCCGATGGCCACCGAGCTCGGCGGCATCGTCGCCTCGTTCGCCACCCTCGCCGTCGGCGTGATCGCCCGGCCGCTGGGCGGCATCGTGGCCGGCCACCTGGGGGACCGGATCGGCCGCAAGGCCCTACTGGTGGCCTCGCTGCTGCTGATGGGCGTGGCCTCGACCCTGATCGGGCTGCTGCCCACCTTCGATGCGATCGGCTGGTGGGCCGTCGTCGGGCTGGTGGTGTTGCGCATCCTGCAGGGCCTCTCAGCCGGGGCGGAGTGGGGCGGCTCGGCGTTGCTGAGCGTGGAGCACGCCCCTGCCCGGCACCGCGGCTTCTTCGGGTCCTTCACCCAGATCGGCTCGTCTGCGGGGATGCTGCTGGCCACCGGTGCGTTCTTCATCGTCCAGAACGTGCTGAGCGCCGAGCAGTTCGCGTCCTTCGGGTGGCGGATCCCGTTCCTGCTCTCCGCGCTGCTGGTGGCCGTGGGGTTGTGGATCCGGCTCGGCGTCTCCGACGCCCCGGAGTTCCTCGAGCACCAGGCCTCCGGGAGGGTCGAGAAGGCGCCGCTGAAGGTGCTGCTGACGCACCACCGCCGCCCGCTCCTGGTGACGATCGGGCTGCGGCTGGCCCAGAACGCCGTCTACTACCTGGTCACGGTCTACATGCTGACCTACCTCCGGGACGAGCGGGGGGACTCCTCCTCGGGTGTCACGGCGGTGATGATCGCCTCGGCCATCGGCCTGCTCTCCACGCCGTTCTGGGGCTGGCTGTCCGACCGGGTGGGACGCAAGGTGGTCTCCGTGACGGCCTATGCGGCGATCGGCGTCTTCGGCTGGGTGCTGTTCGCCTACCTGGAGGCCGGACCGCTGGCCCTGCTGCCCCTCGTCGTCATCCTGGGCATCAACCTCATCCACGACGCGGTCTACGGACCGCAGGCCGCCTGGTTCGCCGAGCAGTTCCCGGTGCACGTGCGGTACTCGGGCGTGAGCCTGGGCTACCAGGTGGGCACGGTGCTGGGCGGTGGACTGATGCCCCTGATCGCGGCGCTGCTCTTCGCCGCCGGCGGTGACACCCCGTGGCTGATCGCCGGCTACCTCTCCGTGCTGGCCGTGCTGTCCGTCATCGCCGGGCTGGTCGCCAAGGATCCCGCCCGGGACCAGCACGGCACGGAACTCACCGAGCTGCACGGCCCCGCGCAGGATCCCGCGCCCGGTGCTGCGGCCGGTCCCGCGCCCGACGCCGGCCCGGTGGGGCCCGCGACCGGCGCCCGTACCCCGCGCACCACCGAGAACGCCGCTGGGAACGCCATCGAGAGCGCCCCTGCAGGCACCCCCGAGAGGACGACCGTATGACCCGCCCCATGCTGCTGAACGCCTTCGACATGATGGTCCCGGTGCACCAGTCCCCGGGTCTCTGGCGCCACCCGGAGTCCGGGGTGTCCCGCTTCGACACCCTGGCGTACTGGACCTCCCTGGCCCGGACACTGGAGGAGGGCGGGTTCGCCTCCCTGTTCCTGGCGGACATCCCCGGCGTCTATGACGTCTACGGCGCAGGCACCGGGGCCACGGCACGTGGCGGGGTGCAGTACCCGGTGCTCGACCCGCTGGTGATGGTGCCCGCGATGGCAGCGGTGACCGAGCGGCTCGGGTTCGGCGTCACGGCCTCGGTCACCTACGAGGCGCCCTACCTGCTGGCCCGCACCCTCGCCACGCTGGACCACGTCACCGGCGGGCGGGTGGCCTGGAACGTCGTCACCTCCTACCAGGACTCGGCCGCGCGCAACCTGGGCATGGACCGGCAATTGCCGCACGACGAGCGCTATGACAGAGCGGATGAGTACATGGAGGTCATGTACAAGCTCTTCGAGGGGTCGTTCGATCCTGGCGCGGTGCGTGCCGACGCCCAGGCGGGCGTGTTCGTGGACCCGGACCGGGTGCACCCGATCGACCACCACGGGACGTACTTCTCCGTCCCGGGCCAGGCCCTGACACACCCCGGACCGCAGGGCACCCCGTTCCTGTTCCAGGCAGGGGCGTCCACGCGCGGCCAGGAGTTCGCACTGGACCACGCCGAGGCGATCTTCTTCATCGGCAACACCCCGGAGCTGGTCCGGCGCTGGACGGACGGCGTACGGGCCGGACTGGCCGGACGGGGCCGTGCCGAGGACGCCATCAGGGTGTTCACCATGGCCACGGTGGTGGTGGCCGACTCGGACGAGGAGGCCCTGGCGCGGCTGGACGGGTACCGGCAGCACGTGGACGTCGAGGGGGCACTGTCCCTGTTCGGGGGCTGGACCGGGGTGGACCTGGCCGGCGCCGATCCGGACTCCCCGCTCGAGTACGTCGCCACCGAGGCCAACCAGTCCGCGCTGGCGTCCTTCACCTCGCTGTCACCGGACAGGACGTGGACGGTGCGGGACCTGGCCGAGTTCATCGCGATCGGGGGCCGCGGACCGGTCATCGCCGGGTCCCCGGCCACCGTGGCGGACGAGCTCGAACGCTGGCAGGAGGCGGCCGGCGTCGACGGCTTCAACATCTCCGCGGCGGTCCGCCCCGCGGACCTGGAGCGGTTCACCGCACTGGTCTCCCCGGAGCTGCGGCGCCGGGGGCTCCTCGCCGAGGGGACGGGGGGCACCCTGCGTGAAGCCCTGACCGGTGCCGGGCCGCTCCTGGCTGCGGACCACCAGGGAGCGGCATACCGGCGTGCGGTGGGGGCCACCCGGGGCTGAGCCGGGCCCGCCCGGACCGTCTCGGGCAACCCCCAGGACGAGACGGAACGAGACGGAACGAGACGGAATGGAACCGGGCCCCGCCGCACCAGTGGTGCGACGGGGCCCGGTTCCGTGAGGGACAGGATCAGTGCCGGCCACCCCGGTCGGTCGGCGTGTCCGCCTCACCGTGGGCCCGGGCGGCCTGCTGCACGATGACGGCGTCCTCCGGGTGCTCGGTGAGGTACTGCTCGTGCACCTCCTCGACGTGCAGGTCCGTGCCCTCGATGGACTTCGGCACCATGGACACCGCGATGAAGGAGATGATGGCGAGCACGGCGATGTACACGCCGATGGTCCAGCCCATGCCGGTCTGGTTCAGCAGCAGCTGGGCGATCATGGGGGCGAAGGCGCCGCCGATGATGGAGCCGAAGGCGTAGCCGATCGAGACGCCCGAGTAGCGCACGTGGGCGGGGAACATCTCGGCGTACAGGGCGGACTGCGGGCCGTAGGACGGGCCGAGGCCCATGGTCAGGATCACGATCGCCAGGGCGAACAGCGGCAGGGACGCCGTGTCCAGCAGGAACCACATGGGGATCGCCCACACGATGATGATGGCGTAGCCGATCTGGAAGGTGCGGATCTTGCCGATCTTGTCCCCGATGTACCCGCCGAACATCGTGAACACCAGCCAGCCCAGGCCGCCGATGAAGGTGGCGATCAGGGTGGCCTCGCGGCTCATGCCGAGCACGTTGGCCCCATAGGAGGCGAAGAAGGCGATCACCAGGTAGCCGGCGGCGTTGTTGGCCATGAAGATCAGGGCGGCCAGGGTGACGTTCTTCTTGTGGGACTTCAGCAGCACGCCCAGGGGGGCGGCGGACTCCTTCTTCCGGAGCTGCATCTCCTTGAACACCGGGGACTCGTCCACGGCCTTGCGGATGAGGTAGCCGACCACGATCAGCACCACGGAGGACAGGAACGGGATACGCCAGCCCCAGGCCTGGAAGTCCTCGGGCGACATCGAGCTGGTCAGGATCCACATGAAGGCGGTGGCCAGCAGCATGCCCAGCGGCACGCCGATCTGCGGGTAGGAGCCGAACGCGCTGCGCTTTTTCTTCGGTGCATGCTCCACGGACATCTGGGCGGCGCCGCCCCACTCACCACCGGCGGAGAAGCCCTGGATGATGCGCATCAGCAGCAGGAGGATCGGGGCCCAGATGCCGATCTG
>JAPFFX010000260.1 GCA_026645375.1 Citricoccus sp. WCRC_4
TAGATCTCCTCGGACCGGGCGTCGTCGAGCGTGCCCCACAGTCGCCAGCGCGCCTCCTCGGCGGCCCGGTAGAGGGTGGCCGTGACCCACAGCTGGGCCTGCGGATCGGCCGCCGAGTACGGCCGGCCGCCACCGTCGGTGCCGCTCACGGGACGGTGGGCCGCCCGCACCCGGCCGGTGACCGCGTCCCGCATGCCGGAGGCCTCCGGCAGGACCGCGGCGTAGACGTACTGCAGGGTGTGCCGCAGCCGCTTCACCGGGTCCGCGGCGAAGTCGGAGTGACGGGCGACGCCGGCCCCGACCGGCCGGTGGGCGACCTGGAGGAGGATCGCCGCCCCGGCACCGGCCAGCACGATCGCCTCCCGGGCCAGGCCGACCGTGGTCAGGGGCGCGTCCCGGTGACCTCGCGGCGCGGGATCTCCGGGGACCGCCGGCCCGGTCACTGCCGCTCCCCCGGGTCCACCCGCCAGCCGCGATACGGCGGGGGGAACGCGGGCGGCGCCGCGGTGGGGACCGGGCTCGGCGCCTCCGTCCTCGCCGGCTCCGCCTCGGCCTCCCGCGCCCTCTCGAGCGCCTCCATCCGCTCATCGCGCTCGGCGTCGCCGATGCCGGCCACGGTCAGGACGGCATCGAGGTTGCGGATGAAGACCACCAGCCAGGCGTAGACGATCCCGGCCATCGCCAGCTCGAACCCGGTGAGGTTGTAGTAGCGCAACGGGAACCACAGCAGGGTGGCGACCACGCCCAGGGCGACCATCAGGTAACTGGCCACGTACACCGCGGCCGGGAATCCGGGCAGCCACCACTGGATGGAGGCCAGCATGAGCATGAACACCGCCCCGAGGACGCGGATGAACGTGGAGTGGACGGGGTCGGAGAGGTTGATCGGCACGAGCCCGGCACCCACCATGCACAGTCCGATGATCACCAGGCCCCACCGCAGCACGGTGATCCTGGCCCGTCGCCCGCCCGCTGACTCTCGGGCCCGGGCCCAGGCGTAGAGGTCCTGGGTGATGAAGGAGGCCAGCGTGGTCAGCACCAGTCCGGAGACGGTCAGGGTCGTGTTGAAGGTCCAGAAGGACAGGATCCCGGCCTGGCCGGTGCCCAGCTCGGAGAAGAACGCGTGCCACCAGAACGGGTTCTCGGCCAGCAGCATGGACACGATCATGCCGGACGCCATGAACACCGCCAGCAGCGAGGACAGCGAGCGGGTGGAGATCCGGGCCGCGGAGTTGAACCCCAGGTAACCCGCCACCGCGCTGATGATCGTCATCATCACCGTGGCCGCCACCCGGTCCACGGTCAGCCCCGTGAACGCCTCCTGGAACAGGCGGAACAGGGCCAGGCAGGCCATGACGGCGATCGCGGCATGGACCACCAGCAGTCCGACCGCGTCGGCCACGAACCAGCCCCACCGTCGGCGGGTCATCCACTGGTGGGTGGTCCGTGTGGACCTGGCGAGCCCCACCAGGCAGGCCACACCGGCGCAGGCGCCGGCCGTGATGGCGGCGATCATGCCGACGGACCCGTCCCCGGACAGCGGCCGCCTGTCCTGGAACAGCAGCAACCCGACGGCGGCCCCCACCGCCGCGGAGGCGATGGCCACCCAGATGGCCAGCGACTCCCGGACCACCGGGTTCGTCACCCGGCGGGCGCCGGGGCGCCGCTCCACCGTCGGCTCGTGCTGCCTCCGGGCGTCGCCCGGGCCAGCGGTGGTGGCGGCGGGTGCAGGGGATGGGCTCAAGTCCGTCACGGTGGCCGATTGTGGCACGACCGGATGAACCATCGCCCACCCGGGACCCGCCGCCGACCGCCCGAATGGCGGCCGACTGTTGCGTTCCTCACAGGATGTCTTATAGTGATTCATGTCCTGTTCACCTGCCGTTCATCTTGGGCGCGGTGGCAGGGGGCGACGAAGAGGTCGCCGAGAGAAGCAAGGAGATGCCATGACCACCCATGTCATGACCGATGACCGGCCGAGCGGCCGTCATCTCACCACCGCCGTTGCCGCGCGCAACGGGATGGCCGGCGGACTTCCCACCGGCGCCAACGACATCATCCACGCCCGCGTGCTGAACCGCGCAGTGCAGCGCCTGAACGTCAAGTACGGGAGTGACCTGGAGGCCGGCCTCATCCGCCGGACCGTCCAGAGGGCCTACCGGGAGCTTGAGGCGTCCGCCCGGCTGAAGACGTTCCTTCCCGTCACCGCAGCCAACCTCGCCGAGAACCGTCTGCGCGAGCTGGCCAGGGCGGCTCGGGACGGACGGGCCGCCGCGGCCCTTCCACCCTCCACGACCACCGGGGCCAGCCCCGCGGGCACCACGCAGTCCCGGGAGCGCACCGCCGCCTGACCCATCAGAGGCCCCGGCGGGCGCGGGCGTGCCCGCCCGGGGCGTCAGCACTGGAGTGATGACCATGTACCAGGATCCAGACACCCAGGTCATGACCGGACAGGCCGGCCCGGACCAGGACTACCGGGAGCGCGACCAGCAGGTGCTGGCACGGCTGGCGGCGCACCTGCACGAGCGGTATGCCCCGGCCGTGGACCGGGCCACGGTGGACCGCCTGGTGGCGGAGACCTATGAGGAGTTCGACCGCCGGGCCACCGTCAAGTCCTTCCTCGCCACCACCGCCGGACGGTTCGCGGAGAGCCGGATCCGTGCGGTGGCCGTGGCCCGCGGAGCCATCGAGTCGCCGTTGCCGCGCGTGCTCTTCATCGATGACGCCAATGCCGGCCGCTCGCAGATGGCCGCGTCCCTGACGCTGAGGCACTCCGGAGGCCGGGTCACCGCGCGCTCGGCGGGCCTGGAGCCTGCCGGCTCGATCTACGAGGACGCCCTGACCGCCATGGACGAGGTCGGCATCCCGCTGCACCACGCCTTCCCGAAGCCGTTGACGGCCGACGTCCTCGAAGCGGCCCAGGTGGTCATCACCTTCGACTGCGCGGACCGTGTCGATCGCCTGGAGGGGAAGGACTACCGCGACTGGGGCATCCCCAACCTCGTCGGCCGCCCCCTGGAGGATGTGCGCCGGGCCCGCGCGGAGATCGACTCTCGCGTCCTGGACCTGGTCCGGGAACTCGGGGCGGATTCCCCGCAGGCCGCGTCCGGGCCGGCGCCGTCAGCGTCCACCAGGGCCTGAGTGCTGACACCCCTCCCGGGGTCCAGCGACCGGCCCCGCCCCCGCCCGGCGTGGGCACCGGACGGGCCCGGACAGGGTCTTGACCGGCCCCCTCCCGCTGGCCAGCATGGGAAGCGGTGGCCCCGGACAGGGCCGTCCGGTCCCGGGGCCCGTCCGTGGCCGTCCTCGGCCCCTCACGGGGCCGCCACCGTTGGAGTGATGATGGACCGGAACACCACGCCCCAGGACACCGCCCACGACGACGGTGACGCCGCTCGCACCCGCGACCGCAACGTCCTGGCACGCACCGCGGCCCACCTCTACGAGCGGTACGCCCATGTGGTGGACCGAGAGACGGTGGACCGGGTGCTCCAGGAGTCCTACGACGAGCTGGAACACACCGCCGCCGTGAAGACCTTCCTGACCGCCTCGGCCGGCAATTTCGCGGACAGCAAGCTGCGTTCGCTGGCCATCGCCCGGGGCGCCATCGAGGCGAGGAACCCGCGGGTGCTGTTCGTGGACGATGCGAACGCCGGCCGGTCCCAGATGGCGGCCTCCCTGGTCCTCAAGCACACCGAGGGCAGGATCACCGCCCGCTCCGCGGGGCTGGCACCGGCCGGGTCGATCTACGACACGGCCGTCCGGGCCATGGCGGAGGTCGGCGTCAACCTCGAGCACACCTACCCGAAGCCGCTGGCCGCCGACATCCACCGGGCCGCCCAGCTGGTCATCACCTTCGCCTGCGCCGACCGCGTCGAGAGGGTCGACGGCATCGAGTACCGCGACTGGGACATCCCCAGCCTGGAGGGCAGCGGCATCGAGGACGTGCGGCGGGTACGGGACGACCTCGACTCGCGGGTGCGGGAGCTGATCGCCGAACTGGGGCCTGACGCGGAATCCTGAGGCGAGACCCCGGGGGCCTGGGCCTATGATCGCCGCATGACGGATGACCGAGGCGCCCCCGGCCATCGGCACGGTGCCATCGCGACTCGCGGACGGCTCGCGATCGCCTTCGGCCTCACCTCCGCGATCCTCATCGTCGAGGTGGTCGGTGCGGTACTGACCGACAGCCTGGCCCTGCTGGTCGACGCCGGCCACATGCTCACGGACGCCGGCGGCCTGCTCGTGGCGCTGATCGCGGCGCAACTGGTGCTCCGGCCGCCCTCACGCCGCCGCACCTGGGGGCTGCTCCGCCTGGAGGTGCTGGCCGCCGGCGCCCAGGCCACCATCCTGCTCCTGGTGGGAGCGTTCGCCCTGGTCAACGGCGCATTCCGGCTGGCGGACCCGCCCGAGATCCACGCCGAGGGCCTGCTGGTCTTCGGCGCGGTGGGGCTGCTGGGGAACATCGTCGCCCTGGCGGTCCTCGCCGGCGGTCGGAAGCACTCCCTGAACCTGCGGGCCGCGTTCCTGGAGGTGGTCAACGACGCCCTGGGCTCGGTGGCGGTCATCGTGAGCGCGGTGGTGGTGGCCACCACCGGCTGGATGCGTGCCGACGCCGTGGCCGGCATGCTCATCAGCCTGCTCATCATCCCCCGGGCCGTGGTGATCCTGCGCGAGGCCGGCAGCGTGCTGCTGGAATCGGTGCCAGCCGAGCTGGACCTGGCCGACATCCGACGTCACCTGCTCAGCACGCCCCACGTCCTGGAGGTCCACGACCTGCACGTGTCCCGGATCGACACGGGCACGCCCGTCCTGACCGCCCACGTGGTGCTGGAGCGCGGTTGCTTCGACGACGGCCATGCCACCCAGATCCTGCAGGACCTCCAGGACTGCGTCACGGAACACTTCCCCCTGCCCGTGGAGCACAGCACCTTCCAGCTGGA
>JAPFFX010000292.1 GCA_026645375.1 Citricoccus sp. WCRC_4
CCGGGTCCCGGGGCGTCGCCGGGGCGGAGCCGGCGCCGGGCTCCGGCTGCGGGACCGGGGCGCGCCCGGGCTGGTTCTCACTCACTGCGCGGCCTCCTCGCCGAACCAACGGACCCGGGACTCGTTCAGGGTGCCGTCCTCTTCCATGTCGAGCAGCGTCTGGTTGACGAAGCTCAGCAGCAGTGCGTTGTCCGGGGAGATGCCCATGCCCAGCTGCTCTCCGGTCTCGAAGGTCTCCACGACCTCGTAGGCCGGGTCGTCCTTGAGCTGGTAGAGCAGCACCGATCCGTTGCCGAGCACGGCGTCCGCGCTGCCGGAGCGCAGGCCCTCGACCTGCATGCCGCCGTCCTCGAACTGCACGATGTCCAGGCCGTTCTCCTCGGCGAAGAACTCGCCGGTGGTCGCCTGCTGGACGCCGATCCGCTTGCCCTTCGCGGACTCCAGGTCCGTGATGCCCGAGCCGACCGGGGCCACGAGCACGAGGTCGTCGTCCAGGTAGGGGATCGAGAAGGCCATCGTCTGCCGGCGCTCGTCCGTGATGGTGATCGAGGAGATGTTCACGTCGCAGCCGGTCAGGGAGGCGCCGGACTGGATGGCCTCGAAGGAGGAGTCCACGATGCTCAGCTCCGCGCCGAGGTCGTCGGCGATGCGCTGCACGATGTCGATGTCATAGCCCACGGTCTTGCCGTCCTGCTGGAACTCGAACGGGGGGTAGGGGATGTCCGAGCAGACGGTGAGCTGGCCGGGGTTCAGCAGGGGAATGGACTCGTTCAGGGCGACCTCGCCGCCGGTGCCGGTGCCGCCGGAGTCGGCCGGGCCGAGCACCGCGCACCCGGTCAGGGCCAGGGTGCCGGCGCAGAGGGCGGTCGCGGCGAGTCGCCGGACGCGAGAGGTGGGCATGATCGGCCTTCCGTGGAACGGGGATGGTCCAAGGCAGTCAGGATAGTGCCCAGTGAGTCCGCCGTCGACGTGCATCGCCGCCCGGGGCCCCGAGACAGTCCGGCACGGCGCGCGTACCGTGGTGCCGATGGCCGCCTGAGCCGGGGAATAGCGCGGTGCGCGGCAGGGTTGAGTTAAGTACACTCAAGTTCGAGTAGGGCCCATTTTCCGCCAGCGACCGCCCGGGGGACCGGGAGGGAGGAGCACGCCATGGACGCGAAGTTCACCACGAAGAGCCAGGAGGTGCTGTCCGCCGCGGCCATGCACGCCTCGACGGCCGGCAACCCGCAGATCGAACCGGCCCACCTGCTGAAGGCGCTCATGGACCAGCGCGGCTCCGTCGCCGTGGCGGTCCTCAAGGCCGCCGGCGCCGACCCGGACGTGGTGTCCACCGCCGCGTCCACCGCCATCAAGCAGATGCCCGCCACCTCCGGCAGTTCCGTGGCCCAGGCGCAGCTCTCCCGCCAGGGACTGCTCGCGGTGCAGGCCGCCCAGCAGCAGGCCGAGGCCCTCGGGGATGACTACGTCTCCACCGAGCACCTGCTCCTGGGCCTGGCCGCGGACGCCGGCCGGGCCGGTGCGGCCCTGCGGGACGCCGGGGCGAGCCTCGAGGCCCTGTCCGCCGCGGTCAAGGAGGTGCGGGGGGACAAGCGCGTGACCACGCCGGACCCGGAGAACACCTTCCAGGCGCTGGAGAAGTACGGGACCGACCTGACGGAGATCGCCCGGGCGGGCAAGCTGGACCCCGTCATCGGCCGTGACGCCGAGATCCGCCGCGTGGTCCAGGTGCTCTCCCGCCGGACCAAGAACAACCCCGTGCTCATCGGCGAGCCCGGCGTCGGCAAGACGGCCGTCGTGGAGGGCCTGGCCCAGCGGATGGTGGCCGGGGACGTCCCGGAGTCGTTGCGCGGCAAGTCGCTGATCGGCCTGGACCTGGGGTCCATGATCGCCGGGGCCAAGTACCGCGGCGAGTTCGAGGAGCGGCTCAAGTCCGTGCTGGAGGAGATCAAGGCCTCCGACGGGCAGATCGTCACCTTCATCGACGAGATCCACACCGTGGTCGGCGCCGGGGCCTCGGAGGGCGCCATGGACGCCGGCAACATGCTCAAGCCCATGCTGGCCCGCGGCGAGCTGCGCCTGATCGGCGCCACCACCCTGGACGAGTACCGGGAGAACATCGAGAAGGACCCGGCCCTGGAGCGCCGCTTCCAGCAGGTCTACGTGGGCGAGCCCTCCGTGGACGACACGATCGCCATCCTGCGCGGCCTCAAGGAGCGCTACGAGGCCCACCACAAGGTGGCCATCGCCGACTCGGCCCTCGTGGCCGCCGCGAACCTCTCCGACCGGTACATCTCCGGCCGGCAGCTGCCGGACAAGGCGATCGACCTGGTCGACGAGTCCGCCTCCCGCCTGCGCATGGAGATCGACTCCGCCCCGGAGGAGATCGACCAGCTGCGCCGCTCGGTGGACCGCCTGACCATGGAGGAACTGGCCCTGCAGGACGAGACCGACCCCGCCTCGGTGGAGCGGCTGGCCGCGCTGCGCGAGGAGATGGCCAACCAGAAGGAGCAGCTCGCCGCGCTCAACGCCCAGTGGGAGTCCGAGAAGGCCTCCCTCAACCAGGCCGGTGACCTGCGCGTGCGCCTGGACGAGCTGCGCTCGGCCGCGGACAAGGCACAGCGCGACGGCGACCTGGCCGAGGCCTCCCGCATCCTCTACGGCGAGATCCCGTCGCTGGAGAAGGCGCTGCAGGCCGCGGTGGAGGCCGAGTCCGGCGCGCCCAGCGGTGAGCAGGCGATGGTCTCCGAGGAGGTCACCGCCGACGACATCGCCGAGGTCATCTCCGCCTGGACCGGCATCCCGGCCGGCCGCATGCTCCAGTCCGAGCAGGACAAGCTGCTGACGATGGAGGAGCACATCGGCGAACGGCTGATCGGCCAGCGCCAGGCGGTGAGCTCGGTGTCCGACGCCGTGCGCCGCTCCCGCGCCGGGATCTCCGACCCCGACCGGCCCACCGGCTCGTTCCTGTTCCTAGGCCCCACGGGCGTGGGCAAGACCGAGCTGGCCAAGGCGCTGGCGGAGTTCCTGTTCGACGACGACCACGCCATGGTGCGCATCGACATGTCCGAGTACTCGGAGAAGCACACCGTCTCCCGGCTCGTGGGTGCCCCTCCGGGGTACATCGGCCACGAGGAGGGCGGCCAGCTGACCGAGGCCGTGCGGCGCCGCCCGTACTCGGTCATCCTGCTGGACGAGGTGGAGAAGGCACACCCCGAGGTCTTCGACATCCTGCTGCAGGTGCTCGACGACGGCCGCCTCACCGACGGCCAGGGCCGCACCGTGGACTTCCGCAACGTGATCCTCATCCTCACCTCGAACCTGGGCTCCCAGTTCCTGGTGGACCCGGCACTGGACGACGCGGCCAAGCGCGCGGCGGTGATGAAGGTGGTGAACGCCTCCTTCAAGCCGGAGTTCCTCAACCGGCTGGACGACATCATCATGTTCGACGCACTGTCCATCGAGGACCTCACGCGGATCGTGGACCTGCAGGTCGCCTCGCTCGCCCGGCGGCTGGCCTCGCGCCGGCTGAGCCTGGAGGTCTCGGACGCGGCCCGGGAGTGGTTGGCGCTGACCGGTTTCGACCCGGCCTACGGCGCCCGCCCGCTGCGCCGGCTCGTGCAGCGGGAGATCGGCGACCAGCTGGCCCGCGCCCTGCTGTCCGGCGAGATCACCGACGGGGACACGGTGACCGTGGACCGGACCGGGGAGCAGGGCTCCGAGCAGGACCGGCTGAGCGTGACCCGCCAGGGCTGAGCGTCAGGACCCCGAGGACCCCGAGGCGCCCGAGGCGCCCGGGGTGCTCCAGTCCTGGAACGCGGGCTCGTCCACCAGGGAACCGGTGAGCATGCCGTCGTGGGCCACCGCCAGGCAGTCCACGCGGCGGTCACCGGTGGCCCAGGTGCCCTCGGTCGGATGGGAGATCTCGATGACGACCTGGGCGTCACCGGTCTGGCCCAGCTGGATGGACCCGCAGAACTCCTCGGCCTTGGGCCGCATCTGGTCCCCGGGGAACTGGTCGGCGGACGGCCACAGCTTGCGCCCCACCAGCTCGGCCTCGTGCTCGCGGCTGCACTCGACCACCGTGGCCGGTTCCTGCACGGCGGTGAAGTCCGTCAGGCAGTCACCCGGCTGGAATTGGCCCGGGGGCACGTCGCGGGCGATGATCCCGTCCAGGCCGGGGTCGGCGTTGCGGGACACGGAGGGCTGGGGGGTGCCGGCGTCGCCGGCGCGCGGGGCCAGCTGCGCGGAGACGAGCGGCCACACCACGAACACGGCCAGCGCCAGGACCACCACCACGCCGATCGCCACCCACCAGCCGCGGCGCGGCCGCCGCGGGGGCACGTCTCCGGACGGCCTCGGCGGCAGGTAGGGGACGGGGCCTGACCCCTGCTCCCGGGGGCGGTCCTCGTTCGTGTCCATCAAGGGTCCTTCCGTGCTGGTGGGGCACCCCGGCCGGCCCGGGCGTCGGGCTCCTGCGGCCGGCGTCGTGGGATCACCGGCGTGAGGGGGCGGACGTCACGTTCCGGGCGGCGCCAAGGGGTGCTGAAACATGTTAACCTAGTGAGCACGAACCATCATGACAGCGCATACTCCGGTCCAGCCCTGCCTAGAAGCTGACCACCCGGAGACGGAGAACAAAGGGGGTCACGCTCATGGGGCGCGGCCGTCAAAAGGCTAAAGCAACCAAGCAGGCCAGGGACATGAAGTACTTCTCCCCGGCCACAGACCTGTCGGCGCTCGAACGTGAGCTCGCCGGCAGCCGTGGTTCCAGCCGTGACGATGACCAGTACATCGCTTACGCGGACCAGTACACGGATGTCGAGAATACCGAGGAGGACGACGATCCCCGTTATGCGGGTTGATGGTCGTCATGACTGCTGAAGGACCCCAGGACCCTGACCTCGCGGCACCGGCCGGTGCGGTGACGTCAGGGTCCTCCTTGCGCCCCGGGCATCCCGCGGCCGACGGCCATCGTGCCGCCCTGCGCTCGATCGCCCGCGTGGTGGAGGACTCCGCCCCGCTGCAGGACCCCGAGGTGGCCCGGTCCGGGATCCGGGAGCTGCTGGCCGGCGCCGCGCCCCTGGTCATCACGGGAGCGGGGGTGTCCACCGACTCCGGGATCCCCGACTACCGCGGACCCGGCGGGTCGCTGCACCGGCACCGTCCGATGACCTACCAGGAGTTCCGGCACGACGACGGCGCCCGGCACCGCTACTGGGCGCGGTCCTTCGTGGGGTGGCGGCAGATGGACACCGCGGAGCCGAACCAGTCGCACCACATCCTGGCCGGCTGGCAGCGCGAGGGCCTGCTGGCCGGGGTCGTGACGCAGAACGTGGACGGACTGCACACCGCGGTGGGGACCCCGGGGCTGGTGGCCCTGCACGGGGACCTGGACCGGGTCGTCTGCCTGCGCTGCGGCGCCGTGGAGGACCGGCGTGACTTCGACGCGCGGCTGGTGGCCGCCAACCCCGGCTACCTCGAGGCCGTGCGCGTGGACCCGGAGCTGGTGAACCCGGACGGGGACGTGACCCTGGGCCAGGAGTGGGTGGACCGGTTCACCATGGCCGGCTGCCGGGTGTGCGGCTCCGTGGAACTGAAGCCGGACGTCGTGTACTTCGGGGAGAGCGTGCCGGCCGAGCGCAAGGCCGCGGCCCGCGAGGCCTTCGAGCGCGCCGGCTCGGTGCTGGCGATCGGCACCTCGCTGGCGGTGATGAGCGGCTTCCGGTTCGTGCTGGACGCGGAACGGGCCGGCAAGCCGGTGGCCGTGATCAACGGCGGCCCCACCCGGGGGGACACCCGGGCCACGTTCCGCTGGCGCACCCGCGTGGCACCGGCCCTGGCCTGGCTCGACGCCCGGCGCTGATCAGGACCGGGCGTAGGCGCCCGTGAGCAGGACGGCGCCGCCGTCCACGCCCTTCGCGCCCTGCATGAAGTCCTCGCCCGCTCCGGCGGCCTCGTCGGTCAGCGTGCCCACCGTGCCGGCCACCCAGGACGCCAGGCCGCGGGAGTGCAGCCGGGCCACGGCCTCGTCGGCGGCCTCGGGGGCCACCACGGCCACCATGCCCACGCCCAGGTTCAGGGTGCGCTCCAGGTCGGCCAGCGGCACCCGGCCCAGCTGGGCGATGAGCTCGAAGACGGCCGGGAGGGCCCACGTGCCGCGGTCCACCGTGGCCATCAGGCCCTGGGGCAGGACGCGGGCCAGGTTGGCGGCCAGCCCCCCGCCGGTGACGTGCGAGAAGCCGCGCAGGGCCGGCTCCCCGGACGCCGTCGTCACGGAACCGGCCGAACCGGCCACGGGATCGCCGTTGAGGTGCCGCACCAGGTCCAGGCAGTCGGCGGCGTAGATGCGGGTCGGCTCGAGCAGTTCCTCGCCGAGCGTGCGGCCGAAGTCGGTGACCTCCCGGTCCAGGGACCAGCCGGCGGAGTTGATGACACGGCGCACCAGCGAGTAGCCGTTGGAGTGGATGCCGGAGGAGGCCATCGCGATCACGACGTCCCCCTCACGCACGCGCTCGGGGCCGAGCAGGGCCGAGGCCTCGACCACGCCCGTGACCGCACCGGCCACGTCGTACTCGTCCACGCCCAGCAGTCCCGGGTGCTCGGCCGTCTCGCCGCCCACCAGCGCGGCGCCGGCGAGGGAGCAGCCCTCGGCGATGCCCCGCACGATGTCCGCGATCCGCTCCGGGACCACCTTGCCGCAGGCGATGTAGTCGGTCATGAACAGCGGCTCGGCGCCGACCACCACGATGTCGTCCACCACCATGCCGACCAGGTCGAGGCCGATCGTGTCGTGCTTGTCCATGGCCTGGGCGATGGCGACCTTCGTGCCCACCCCGTCCGTGGACGTGGCCAGCAGCGGCCTCGAGTACTTCAGCAGGGCCGAGACGTCGTACAGGCCGGCGAACCCGCCGAAGCCGCCGACCACGGCAGAACCGTGGGTGGCCTTGACGGCCTCCTTCATCAGGTCCACGGCGCGGTCGCCGGCCTCCACGTCCACGCCGGCTGCGGCGTAGGTGATGCCAGCGTTGCTGGCGGACTCGGCGGGGTTCACGGCATCGGTCACAGCGGGGTCCTGTCGGTCTCGGTCAGCAGGGGTTCCAGGGAGGCTCCGGGGCCCGGGTCCTCGCCGTCGGCACCCGGCCGCTCGGCCGGGTCCACCGTGGGGGCGGGATCGGCGGAGGCCTTCTCCAGCAGGTGCTTGCCGCGCTCGTCCTCGACGGGCAGCGCGATGGGGTAGTCGCCGGTGAAGCAGGCGGTGCACAGCCGCTCACGGGGCTGCTCGGTGGCCTTGATCATCCCCTCCTCGGAGATGTACTTCAACGAGTCGGCGCCGATGGACGCGGCGATCTCCTCCACCCCGGCGCCGTTGGCGATCAGTTCGGCCCGGGAGGCGAAGTCGATGCCGTAGAAGCAGGGCCACTTCACCGGCGGGGAGGAGATGCGCACGTGCACCTCGCGGGCGCCGGCCTCCTTGAGCATCCGCACGATGGCCCGCTGGGTGTTGCCGCGCACGATCGAGTCGTCCACGACCACCACGCGCTTGCCGGCCACCACGGCGGGCTGGACGTTGAGCTTGAGCCGGATGCCGAGTTGCCGCAGGGTCTGGGAGGGCTGGATGAAGGTCCGTCCCACGTAGGAGTTCTTGACGAAGCCCTGGCCGAACGGGATGCCGGACTCCTTGGCGTAGCCGACGGCCGCGGGGGTGCCGGACTCGGGGACCGGGATGACGACGTCGGCGTCCACCGGGTTCTCCCGGGCGAGCGCCCGTCCCATCTCCCCGCGGGACTCGTACACGGAGCGGCCGTTGATGGCGGCGTCCGGGCGGGCGAGGTAGACGTACTCGAAGACGCAGTGCGCGGGGGTGGGCTCGGCGAAGCGGGTCGAGCGGATGCCCTCCTCGTCGATCGCGATCATCTCGCCGGGGGAGACCTCGCGGATGAACCCGGCGCCCACGGTGGCCAGGGCGGACTGCTCGGAGGCGACCACCCAGCCGCGCTCCAGCCGGCCCAGCACCAGCGGGCGCACCCCGTGCGGGTCGCGCGCGGCGTAGAGGGTGTGCTCGTCCATGAACACGAAGCTGAACGCGCCGCGGATCTGCGGCAGCAGCGCGACGGCGGTCTCCTCGAGGGTGGAGCCCTCCTCGCCCTGCAGCAGCGCGGTGACCAGGGCGGTGTCCGTGGTGTTGCCCTGGGCCAGCTCGCCACGGGTCTGCCTGCCGTAGCGTGCCTCCACCATGCGGAACAGCTCGGCGGAGTTCACCAGGTTGCCGTTGTGCGCCAGGGCCACGGTGCCGGCCGACGTCGCCCCCAGGGTGGGCTGGGCGTTGGCCCAGTTGTTCCCGCCGGTGGTCGAGTACCGGCAGTGCCCGACGGCGATGTGCCCGGTCAGGGTGTTCAGGGTCGCCTCGTCGAACACCTGGGAGACGAGGCCGAGGTCCTTGTAGACGGAGATGCGCTGGCCGTCCGAGGTGGCGATGCCCGCGGACTCCTGGCCGCGGTGCTGCAGGGCGTAGAGGCCGTAGTAGGCCAGCTTGGAGACGTCCTCTCCCGGTGCCCAGACGCCGAAGACGCCGCACTCGTCCTGGGGCCCCTTCTCGTGGGGATCGAGGTCGTGGGTCAGCCTGCCGTCACCGCGCATCGTCGTCACGTCCCTCATTGTCCCACTTCTCGCGCCACTGCTGCAGGTCGGAGGGGTCCACGGCGTAGTCGGCCTCCGCCGGGTCCGTCACGGCCCGGGCGTGCACCGTGCGGGCATGCCTGCGGGAGCGGCGGTCCAGGACCAACCAGACCAGTCCGGCCACGCCGACGCCGATGATCCCGAAGATCACCACGAAGTACCCGAACACGGACCCGAAGGTGAACTCCGGGTTCTGCCGTCCGGTCAGGGCGACCACCAGGGCCGCGAGGACCCCGAGCGCGGCGCCACCCAGCAGGAAGACGTGCACCTTCGGGGCGCGCCGGACCACCAGGTCGCGGTGTTCCAGGGCGTCCGGGTCCGGCCGCATCGGGGTGGCAGCGGGATCGTCCGCGGGGCCGTCGGGGGCAGAAGTCATGCCGTCCATGGTACTGGCGCGCGGACGGGGGTCGGGCCGTGCGTCGCCGTCTCGGGCAGGGCGCGGTCGGTGGGCGGCGTTCCGGCCTCGTGCTCCCCAGGGAGTCCGCTATCAGGCCAGGGGCAGCCAGTCGGACAGGTCGGCCCGGGACCCGGAGGCCAGCACCCGTCCGTTCCCGACGGCGGCGTCCCAGCCGATGCGGCCCGTGGCCAGGTCCAGCCAGGTCGCGGGGTCCGTCTCGATGACGTTCGGCGGGGTGCCTCGGGTGTGCCGCGGGCCCTCGATGCACTGGCACACCCCGAACGGCGGGACGCGCACCTCCACGGAATTGCCGGGGGCACGGTCCGCCAGTTCCTCCAGCAGGTAACGCACCGCCGTGGCCCGGGTGGTGCGGGGCAGGGCGGCGGCCTCCTCCGTCCCGTCCCGGCGGGCGGCGGACCAGGCCGCGACGGCGGCGCGGCCGGCGTCGGCGGCGATGCGGCGCTTGACGGACACGGCCTCAGTCCAGCAGGTCCAGCACGGGGCGGGCCAGCTGCACCCGGCCGACCGGTTCGCCGCGGCCCAGGATCTTCGGGGCCACCGTCTCCAGCACGCCCGGCAGGGCCTCGAGGTCCACCTGCCCGGGGGCGAACTGCGCCAGCAGCACCAGGGCCACGAGGTTGCCGGCGCGCGTGCCGCCGTCGAGCGCCTTGACCGCCACCGAGGTGCCGTCCGGGGCGGCCATGGCCATGACGCCGTCGGCGCCGAGCTTGGCGAGCAGGCCCAGTTCCCGGATCACCACGGTGTTGGTGTTGGTCTCCCCGTGGACGGCCCAGGGGTGCTCGAGCATGGCGGTGGCCACCGCGGCCGCGTGCACCTCGGCGTCCCGGCGGTTCGGGGCGGCCGCGACCGCGCCGAAGCCGCGCGCGAGGCCGGTCAGGGACAGCACCGGGGCCGGTGCCCCGCAGCCGTCCACGCCCCAGCGGGTCACGGGCTCGCCGCAGTACTGCTCCAGCACGGCGGCGACCTCGCCCTGGACGGGGTGGTCCAGGTCCAGGTACGTGGCCGGGTCGTGCCCGCCGTGCTTGCAGGCGGAGAGGAAGCCCGCGTGCTTGCCGGAGCAGTTGTAGGCCAGGGGGGTCTGCTCCGGGCCCTCGGGACCGGCGTCGCGGGCCAGCTGGATGATGCCGGCCGGGTCCGCGGGCCAGGCCGGCGGGCACTGCAGGAAGGACTCGTCCATGCCCGCGTAGGACAGGATGGTGGCCGCGGCCTGGCGGTGCCGGGCCGTGCCGCGATGGGAGCCGCAGGCCAGGGCGATCTGCTCGTCCACCAGCCGGGCGCCCTGGCGCAGCGAGGCGATGGCCTGCAGCGGCTTGAGCGTGGAACGCGGGTAGATGAGCGCCTCCGGCGCCCCGAGGGAGGCCAGCACGGACCCGTCCGGGGCGGTGACCACGGCGGAGCCGGTGGTGCGGGACTCGATGAACCCGTTGCGGACCACGTGGACCAGTTCCACGGCCTCGGCGGGGGAGAAGGTGGCGGACGGCGACTGACGCGCGGCGGACTTCTGGGGCATGGTCACCACTGTAGGCGCGCACCCGGCGCAGGACCTCCAGGACCGACCCGGCCGGTCCCGCCCGGTCCCCTCAGCGCCGGCGGCGCCGGACCCAGACGGTGATCGCGATCGCGGCGGCCAGCGAGACGACCAGGGACACCACCGCGACACCCACGTCACCCCGCTCGAAGCCGAACAACCGGCTGCCGAACCACATGACCAGGGCCGTGGTCACCCACACCAGCACGAACGTGTAGACCGTGGACAGGGTGCTGCCCCCGGCGCCACCGGTGCGGGGCGCCCGGCCGTAGAGCCGGCCGTAGGAGAAGTCGTCGTCATCCGGGCCGCGGGACGGGGTGCTCATGGGTTCAGGCTACGGGACCGTCTAGGCTTGGGCACCGTGAAGATCCTCGTCCTCGGCTCCGGCGGCCGTGAGCATGCCATCGTCCGCGCCCTGTTGCGCGACCCCTCCGTCCGCGAGGTCCACGCGGCACCCGGCAACGCCGGTATCGCGCTCGACGTCCCCGTCCACCCGGTGGACGCCACGGATGCCACGACCGTCACCGAACTGGCCGGCGAGCTGGGAGCCGACCTCGTCGTCGTCGGGCCCGAGGCGCCGCTGGCCGCCGGTGTCTCCGACGCCCTGCGCGAGGCCGGGCTCACCGTCTTCGGTCCCTCCCGGGCCGCGGCCGAGCTGGAGGCCTCGAAGTCCTTCGCCAAGGACGTCATGGCCCAGGCCGGCGTCCCCACCGCCGCCGCGCACTCGTGCGCCACCGCGGAGGAGGCCGCCGCCGCGCTGGACGAGTTCGGCGCCCCCTACGTGGTCAAGGACGACGGGCTGGCCGCCGGCAAGGGCGTGGTGGTCACCTCGGACCGCGACGAGGCCCTGGCCCACGCGCAGGCCTGCTTCGCCGCCAACGGCACCGTGGTCATCGAGGAGTACCTGGACGGCCCCGAGGTCTCCCTGTTCGTGCTCTCGGACGGCACGAACGCCGTCCCGCTGGCCCCCGCGCAGGACTTCAAGCGGATCGGGGATGCGGACACCGGTCCCAACACCGGTGGCATGGGCGCCTACACGCCGCTGGACTGGCTGCCCGAGGGGTTCGTGGACGAGGTCATGGAACAGGTGGCCCGCCCCGTCATCGCCACCATGGCCGACCGCGGCACCACGTTCGCCGGCGTCCTCTACTGCGGACTGGCCCTGACCTCCCGCGGGGTCCGCGTCATCGAGTTCAACGTGCGCTTCGGCGACCCCGAGACCCAGGCCGTGCTGGCCCGGTTGCGCACCCCGCTCGGCCGGCTGCTCATGGACGCCGCCACCGGATGCCTGGCCAGGGTGCGGGGACTGGAGTGGTCGAACGAGTACGCCGTGGACGTCGTCGTCGCGGCCGAGGGCTACCCCGAGGCCCCCGTCAAGGGTGGCGCCCTGTCCGGGATCGAGGCCGCCGAGGCCCTGGAGGGGGTGTCCGTCCTGCACGCGGGCACCGGCACCGGGCCCGACGGCGGACTGGTCGCGGCGGGCGGACGGGTCCTGGCCGTCGTCGGGCTGGGGCAGACCCTGGCCGCCGCGCGCGAGCGCGCCTACGCGGGCGTGGGGCTGATCACGTTGCCGGGTGCCCAGCACCGCACGGACATCGGGCTGAGGGCCGAACGCGGCGAGATCACCGTTCCCGCCGGGGAGGCGCTCTGATGGCCGACTACTCCACGGGACTCGACGCGACGGTGCTGGAACTGCCCGGTTGGCGGCACGTCTACTCGGGCAAGGTCCGGGACCTGTACGAGCCGGCCGACGCCGCACCGGGGGAGTCGGCGACGCTGCTGGTGGTGGCCTCGGACCGGATCAGTGCCTACGACTTCGTGCTGGAGACCGAGATCCCGGACAAGGGCGCGGTCCTGACCCAGTTGTCCCTGTGGTGGTTCGAGCAGCTGGACGTGCCGCACCACGTGGTCTCCGTGGACGTCCCCGCGGCCGTGGCCGGGCGGGCGATGGTCGTCAAGCGGCTGGACATGTTCGAGGTCGAGTGCATCGCGCGCGGTTACCTCACCGGATCCGGGCTCGCCGAGTACCGAGAGTCCGGGACCGTGACCGGGATCCGGCTGCCCGCCGGGCTCGTGGACGGCTCGCGGCTGGCCGAGCCCATCTTCACCCCCTCCGCCAAGGCGGACGTGGGCGAGCACGACGAGAACATCACCTTCGCGCAGATGTCCCGGCTGATCGGGGACACCCCCGCGCGGCGGCTGCGGGAGCTGACCCTGGACGTGTACACGCGGGCCGAGAGGATCGCCCGGGAGCGCGGCATCATCCTGGCCGACACCAAGGTCGAGTACGGGCTGGACGCCGACGGCCGGATCGTGCTCGGCGACGAGGTCCTGACCCCGGACTCCTCCCGCTTCTGGGACGCCGCGGACTACGAGCCCGGCCGTGCCCAGCCGTCCTTCGACAAGCAGTTCGTCCGCGACTGGCTGACCTCGGCCGCCTCCGGCTGGGACCGGCAGTCCGGCGAGGCGCCCCCGGCGCTGCCGGCCGACGTCGTGGCCAGGACCCGCGCGCGGTACGTGGAGGCCTACGAGCGGCTCACGGGACGGACGTTCACCGCCTGACCTCCCCGCC
>JAPFFX010000301.1 GCA_026645375.1 Citricoccus sp. WCRC_4
GCTCATGGCGATCTACTTCCGTACCTGGAAGATGTCCCTGGCGGCGGTGATCGGCCTGTTCTACGTCGTGGCCCTGACGGCGGGCATCTACGGGGCGACCGGCTTCGAGGTGACCCCCAGCGCCATCATCGGCTTCCTGACCATCCTCAGCTACGCGCTGTATGACACGGTCGTGGTCTTCGACAAGATCAGGGAGAACACCGAGCACAGCCTGGAGGAGACCACCCGGACCTTCGGCGAGAACGTCAACCTCGCGATCAACCAGACCCTGGTGCGGTCGATCAACACCTCCGTGGTGGGCATCCTGCCCGTCGGGTCCATCCTGTTCATCGGAGCCTTCCTGCTGGGTGCGGGCACCCTGCGGGACATCGCCCTGGCGATCTTCGTCGGCATCATCGTCGGCACCCTGGCCACGATCTTCATCCAGGCCCCGCTCTACGCCCTGCTGCGGCGCGGTGAGGCCAGGATCAAGGCGAACGACGCGCGGGTGCTCGAACGCCGTGCCGCCGGCGAGGGGGCCCCGGTGGGAACGGACACCGTCCCGGCCTGACGTCGCCGGACCCGGACGGACTAGACTGGAGTATCCCGCACGACGGGACGCGAGACCGTACAGTGCGGCAAGCGCCGCGACGCGACGCTTCCGCGGGAAGGCAGGCAGTTGTGAGTGCAGACTCCTCCCCGCCCGGCACGGCGCACGACGGCGGGCCGACGCCCGCCGAGCGGCGTCCCGGCACGGCGTCCTACACCTCCGCCACGCCGACCTCCCAGCCGGCCGACGTCATGCCCGCCGAGCTCGAGCCCACCACGCCCGGTCCCTCCCCGGCGGCGATCGTCTCCCGGCGGCCCCGCAGCAGGCTGGCCCGGCTCACCGGGCGCATGGCGAACGACTACTCGCCGATCCTCGAACCGCTGATCCGCACGCTCAAGGTCCGGCACCCCAAGGAGGACCTGGACCTGATCATCCGGGCCTTCGAGGTGGCGGACAAGGCGCACGCCGGCCAGCGGCGCAAGAGCGGTGACCCGTACATCACCCACCCGGTGGCCGTGGCGACCATCCTCGCCGAACTGGGCATGACCGGCACGACCCTGGCGGGTGCCCTGCTCCACGACACGGTCGAGGACACCAGCTACTCCCTGGAGCAGTTGCGCCGGGACTTCGGGGACGAGGTCGCCCACCTGGTGGACGGCGTCACGAAGCTGGACAAGGTCAAGTTCGGGGACGCGGCACAGGCCGAGACCGTCCGCAAGATGGTCCTGGCCATGGCCGACGACGTGCGGGTGCTGGTCATCAAGCTCGCCGACCGGCTGCACAACGCGCGGACCTGGCGGTACGTCGCGCCGGAGTCGAGCGCCCGCAAGGCCAAGGAGACCCTGGAGATCTACGCGCCGCTGGCCCACCGGCTCGGCATGAACACCATCAAGTGGGAGCTGGAGGACCTCTCCTTCGCCGCGCTGTACCCCAAGGTCTACGCCGAGATCGTCCGGCTGGTGGGGGAGCGCACCCCCGAACGGGAGAAGAATCTCGCGGCCCTGCGCGGCCAGATCGAGCGGGACCTGAAGGACGCCAGGATCCGCGCGGTCGTCACCGGCCGACCCAAGCACTTCTACTCGATCTACCAGAAGATGATCGTGCGCGGGAAGGACTTCGACGAGATCCACGACCTGATGGGCGTGCGCGTGCTCGTGGACTCCGTCCGGGACTGCTACGGCGCCCTGGGCGTCCTGCACTCGAAGTGGAGCCCGCTGCCGGGCCGCTTCAAGGACTACATCGCGATGCCCAAGCTGAACATGTACCAGTCGCTGCACACCACGGTGATCGGCCCCGGGGGCAAGCCGGTGGAGATCCAGTTGAGGACCCACGAGATGCACCGGCGCGCGGAGTACGGCGTGGCGGCGCACTGGAAGTACAAGGACCAGTCCTCCACCCCCTCCGCGGGCACCGGGGACCAGACCCCCGGCTGGCTGCGTTCCGTCATGGACTGGCAGAAGGACACCACGGACCCGAACGAGTTCCTGGAGTCCCTGCGCGCGGAGATCGACGCCGCCGAGGTCTTCGTGTTCACGCCCAAGGGCGAGGTGATGGCCCTGCCGGCCGGCTCGACCCCGGTCGACTTCGCCTACGCCGTCCACACCGAGGTCGGCCACCGGGCCATCGGCGCGCGCGTCAACGGCAAGCTGGTGCCCCTGAACTCCGAGCTGCACCACGGCGACTGGGTGGAGATCTTCACCTCCAGGACCGAGGGTGCCGGCCCGAGCCAGGACTGGCTGGGCTTCGTCCGCAGCCCGCGGGCCCGGAACAAGATCCGCCACTGGTTCTCGAAGGAACGCCGCGAGGAGGCCATCGAGAAGGGCAAGGAGCAGCTGACCCGCCAGCTGCGCAAGATGAACCTGCCGCTGCACCAGCTGATGAGCGCCGAGTCGCTCTCGCGGGTGGCCGGGGACATGAACCTGCCGGACATCTCCACGCTCTACGCCTCGATCGGCGACTCGCACGTCTCGGTCCAGAACGTCGTCGAGCACCTGCAGAAGCTCATCGCCGGCCCCGAGGACGTGGAGTCGCTCGACACCGCGCCCATCACCAAGATCGCGGCCCCGACCCGGCACCCGGACTCCGGCGTCATGGTCCAGGGCTCCGGGGACGTGATGGCCAAGCTGGCCCGGTGCTGCACGCCGGTGCCCCCGGACGAGATCATCGGCTTCGTCACCCGCGGTTCCGGCGTCTCGGTGCACCGGGTCGACTGCCGCAACATCAACCAGTTGCGCAGCGAGCCGGACCGGATCGTGGACGTCTCCTGGGCGCCCACCCAGTCGTCGGTGTTCCTCGTCGAGATCATGGTGGAGGCCCTGGACCGCAAGTCGCTGCTCTCGGACGTCACCCGGGTGCTGGCCGAGCACCACGTCAACATCCTCTCGGCCTCGGTGAACACCTCGCGCAGCCGGGTCGCCATCAGCAAGTTCGTCTTCGAGATGGGCGACCCGAAGTTCCTGAGCCACGTGCTGTCCTCCGTGCGCCGCATCGACGGCGTCTACGACGTGTACCGGACCTCGGGGCGGTCGTCGAACGACGCCTGACCACCGCCGGAGGCGTCCGTCCGGCCGTCGCCGAGCAGTTCCCGCAGCGCGGCCCGGGCTGCGGTCATCCCGGGCCGCCGCCGGCGGGCCTGGAACCGCTCGCGCAAGCGGGCTGGATCACATCGGCGCAGCAGCAGGGCCGCGGCGGCACGTTCCGGCCCGGTCGGGCCGGTGCGCAGCAGGTCCTCGACCGTCCGCTCGATCGTCGTGCACCACAGGCCGTGGACCGGCATGACGTCCGCCCGGTGCGGGTCATCGACGCCCTCGGGGGCCGGGGCGAGTCCGGACTGCTCCAGGCGCAGCCCCACGGCCACGGGGTGCAGCGGACGGCGGTGGTACCGGCCCACGGAGGCCTCCAGGACACCGGGTGCCTCACCCCCGGCGTGGACCCAGGCCGCTGTCATCCCGATGGCCGCCCACGGACCGGCCAGGACCGGTTCGGCCAGCCGCAGCACCGCCGCGGCGCGCATCCGGACACCGTCCCCGGCGGTGCGTGCCGCGGGGCCCGCATCCGCGGGTAGGTAGAGGTCCCCCATGACGTGCACGAGGAGGCCGGACAGCTCCATGCCCCGCAGCTCGGCGGCGGAGTAGGGCAGCCCCGGGACCAGGAACTGCTCCCGGGGGCCCTGCCGGGCCGTCGTCGTCACCACCCCACCAGACTGACAGCACGAGTGAGGGCCCGGCACCTGGCCGGGCCCTCACTGTGGACAACCCGCCGCCGGGAGGGCGGCGGTGGAGGAACGGGTCAGCGCAGTCCCTGCGCCGACTGCTGCAGCGTCTGCAGCCACATCCGCCGCGCGTCGAGGGCGTCCTGGGCCTTCTTGATGGCGCGGGCGTCACCCTTCGCCTGGGCCTTCGCGAGGTCGTCCTCGAGCTCGGCGACCTTGTCCTCGAGCTGGCTCAGCGCGGAGTTGGTCCGGGCCTTCGTCTCGGGGTTGGTCTTGCGCCAGTGCTCGTCCTCGGCGGACTTCAGGCCCTCCTCGAGCTTGCGGAACGCGGACTCCATGCGGGTCACGTCCTTGCGGGGCACCCGTCCGGCGTCCTCCCACCGGCCGCGCAGCTCGTTCAGGGCCTTGCGTGCCGCCTTGACGTCCTTGACGGGGAGCAGCTTCTGGCCCTCGGCGAGGATCTGCTCCTTGAGCTTGAGGTTCTCGCCGTACTCACGGTCGATCTCGTCGTTGGTGGCCTTGCGGGCGTTGAAGAAGACGTCCTGGGCCGCACGGAAGCGCGCCCACAGGGCGTCGTCCTCCTTGCGGGAGGCCCGGGGGGCCGCCTTCCACTCGTCCATCAGGTCGCGGTAGGCACCGGCCGTCGCGCCCCAGTCCGTGGACGTCGACAGCGCCTCGGCGCGCGCGATCAGCTTCTCCTTGACGGACTTGGCCTGGGCATTGGTCGCATCCAGCTGGGAGAAGAAGGCCCGGCGGTGCTTGTCCAGGGTGGTCCGGGCCGTGCGGAACCGCTTCCACAGCCCGTCCTCCACGGCCTTGCCGAGGCGGGGGCCGGCCTTCTGGGCGGCCTTCCAGTCCTCGAAGAGCTCGGCCATCCGGGCGCTCGTCTGCTTCCACTGCACCTGGGCGGGGTCCTTCGCCGCGAGGGCCTCGGCCTCCGCCACGATGGCCTCGCGCGTGGAGAGCTGCTCGGCCTGGGCCTTCTCGAGGGCGATCCGCTCCGCGACCTTGAGGTCGTCCAGGCGCGTCTGCAGGGCCTCCACGCGCGCACGCAGGGCGGGCATGTCCCCGACCATGCCGCGTTCGCCGATGGTCTGGCGCAAGTGGCCGAGGGTCTTCTGGATCTCGCCGGCCGGGGCACCGGTGGCGACCCGCTGCTCCAGCAGCATCAGCTGGGAGACCACCTCGTCGTACTTCCGCGAGAAGTAGGCGATCGCCTCCTCGGCGGTGCCGTCCGGGAACTGCCCCACCGGGTGCCGTTCCTCGCCGTCGATCAGCGTGACGTGGCCGTCGTCGCTGACGGTGGCGAACTTCGCCGCCTCCTCCACCGGGGTGGAGTAGTCGGGGGTCGGCAGGGGGGTCGCCGGAGCATTGGGAGTCCTGCCGGGCGCGGCCGGGCGACCGGGGGCGGCCTTCGGCCGGGGCTTCCCGGACGGCTTGGGCATGCCGGTCGGCTTCGGGGCGCCGGACCGTCCGCCCTGCGGCACGGGCGTGTCCGACGCCGGCCCGGCCGGGACCGCGGCGCGGGCCTGCGGGGCCGTGGCCGTCTCGTCGCTCGCGGACTCCTCGGGGGTCGCCTGGCCGGCCGGGGCCTCCGGGGGGACGTCCGACGCCTCCACCGCTCCCACGGACGCCAGGACGGCCTCCGTCTCGGCCTCGGCCATAGAGCCGGCGGGTGACGGCCCCGGGGTCCCTGCGGGTGCCTCGGTCACGGCCTCCTGCGCGGTCTCCGGTGTGGCCAGCTCGGGGGCCTGTCCCCGGTCCGCGTCCACGGACTGGTCCGTGGTCTGGTGCACGGCGTCCTGGGGAGCCTGCGCCGCGGACTGGTCCGCCGGCTGGGGGGTGGTCTGCTGGTCGTCGGGTTGCTGACTGTTCGTCACCGCTGGAACTCCCTGTTGGTGCCCTGCACCGGCTGGCGGCCGCAGGGACATCTGGACACGATCAGGTCCAGCGTACCGGCTGGACCTAGAATGGGATGCCGAACACCCCGCGGCGCCCGCCTGGCCGGAGTCGCGCCGGCACGTCACCGCACCCGTCCCAACGCAAAGGTCGTCCATGTCCCGCAAGGCCTCCCTGTCCGGTTTCCATGAGTGGCTCCCCGCCGAGCGGATCGTTGAGCAGCATGTCCTGGACACCCTGCGGACCACCTTCGAACTGCACGGTTTCTCCTCGATCGAGACCCGCGCCGTGGAGACGCTGGGCCAGCTGCTGCGCAAGGGCGAGATCGACAAGGAGGTCTACGCGGTCTCCCGGCTGCAGGGCGATCCCGCCGAGCGCACCGACGGGGCGGAGGACCTCAACCGGCTGGCCCTGCACTTCGACCTCACCGTGCCGTTCGCCCGCTACGTCGTGGAGAACGCCGGCCACCTGTCCTTCCCGTTCCGCCGCTACCAGATCCAGAAGGTCTGGCGCGGTGAACGCCCCCAGGAGGGCCGCGCCCGGGAGTTCACCCAGGCGGACATCGACGTCGTCGGCGACGGCACGCTCCCGTTCCGCTATGACGTGGACGTCGCGCTCGTGATGGCCGAGGCCCTGGCCGCGCTGCCGATCGGTGACTTCACCATCCGGATCAACAACCGCAAGCTCGCCGAGGGCTTCTACCGTGGCCTGGGACTGACAGACACCGCCGGGGTGCTGCGCAACATCGACAAGCTCGAGAAGATCGGCCCCGAGGAGGTCTCCCGGCTGCTGCAGTCCGAACTCGGCGCCACCGCCGACCAGGCCGCCCAGGCCCTGGCCCTGGCCGCCATCCGCACGGAGGACACCTCCTTCGTGGAGCAGGTCCGTGCCCTCGGGGTGACCGACGACCTGCTGGACGAGGGGCTCGAGGAACTGGCCGCCGTCGTCGGCGAACTGCACCGCCGGGTGCCGGGCCGCGCCGTCGCCGACCTCTCCATCGCCCGCGGGCTGGACTACTACACCGGCACCGTCTACGAGACCGTGCTGGCCGGTCACGAACAGCTCGGCTCCATCTGCTCCGGCGGCCGCTACGACGCCCTGGCCGCCAAGGGCAACCGCACCTTCCCGGGCGTGGGACTGTCGATCGGCGTGACCCGGTTGCTGATGCGGATGTTCTCCACCCAGATGGCCTCCGCCTCGCGCTCCGTGCCCACCGCGGTGTACGTCGCCCTGAGCCACGACGACGACTGGTCGGCCGCGCAGGACACCGCCCGCGCGCTGCGCTCCCGCGGCATCGCGACCGAGGTGGCGGTCTCCGCCGAGAAGTTCGGCAAGCAGATCAAGTACGCCGACCGCCGGGGCATCCCGTTCGTCTGGTTCACGCGCACCGAGGACGGCCGGGCCGTCCACGAGGTCAAGGACATCCGCTCCGGTGAACAGGTCCCGGCCGACCCGCGGTCGTGGATGCCGCCGCAGGAGGACCTGCGCCCCCGGGTCACCGGCGCCTGAGCCCCACCACGGCCCGGCCGGCCAGGCCCACGGCGAAGACCGCGAGCATGACCAGCACCGACTGGACCGGCAGCGTGAAGGCCAGCAGCAGGCAGGCCGCCGCGCCGAGGAGGTTGAGCCACCGCGGGCCCGGCACCACGCGTTCGGTGAGCGTGAGGGCGGAGACGTTGGCCACGGCGTAGTACACCAGCACGCCGAAGGACGAGAACCCCACCACGGTCAGCACGTCGGTGGTCAGCAGCAGCACGATGACCACCATCGCCGCCGTGAGCTGGGCGACCCACGGCACGGACGTCCGCGCCGAGATCCGCGCCAGGGGCCGGGGCAGGTCGCCCTCCCGGGCCATCGCCAACCCCGTCCGGGAGATCCCGGCCACCAGGTTCAGCATCGAGCCCAGGCAGGCCAGCGCGGCCCCGGCCACGGCCAGCCACACCCAGTCGGGACCGAACATGACCTCGACGGCGTCGCGCACCGCGGTGGGCGTCCCGCCCAGCCCCTCGACACCGAGGACGGCCTGCAGGCTCAGCGACAACAGCAGGTAGAGCACGAGCGTGAACGCCAGCGCGCCGAAGACGGCCCGCGGGATGGTGTGGCGGGGATCGCGCACCTCCTCGCCCATCGTCGCTATACGCGCGTAACCGGCGAACGCGAAGAACAGCAGCCCCGCGCCCTGCAGCACGCCCAGTGGCGTGGGGGCGGTCACCGCACCGGCCGGGACCGGCGCACCGGGCGTGACGCCCAGGAACCCGGCCACGATCACCACGGCGAGCACGGCCAGCACCGGGGTCACGATCACCACGGTCGCCTGCACCGTGCGGGTGATGCCCAGCAGGTTGATGCCCGTGATCACCACGACGGCGGCGACCGCCACCCAGCGGGCCGTCCAGTCGGCGGTCCCGGCCGTCGTCGGGACCAGGTAGAGGCCGAGGGTGTACGCCATCGCGGCGATGGACGCGGACTTGCCGGTGACGAAGCCCCAGCCGGCCACGAAACCGGCCCACTCACCCAGCTGGCGCCGCCCGTACACGTAGGCGCCGCCGGAGGTCGGGTGGACGGCGGAGAGCTGGGCCATGGCCGTGGCATTGATCCACGCGGTGGCGCCGGCCAGGACCAGGGCGAGGATCAGGAGCGGCCCCGCGGCGGAGGCCGCCAGACCGAGGGAGGTGAACACGCCCGCGCCGACCATCGAACCGACCCCGATGACGATCGCACCGGGCAGGCCCAGGCGGCGCTGCAGGGCGGCCGGGGAACCGGCGGGGGAGTGCGTCTGGGGCATGGCGTGTCCTCCGTAGGGGAATCCGTCCCGGGCCACGGACTAGAATCATCCCCGGAGCCGGCCGCGGCAGGACGTATCGAGTCCGCGCGGTGCTGACGGCTGAAGACCTATCACACCAGATTGACACCAGACCAACATCCCGGTGAACCGGGACCGGAAGGACCCTCGTGCTGCGCACCCACCAGCTGGGCGAGCTCAACGCCTCGCTCATCGGACAGAACGTCACCGTCACCGGTTGGGTGGCCCGCCGCCGCGACCACGGAGGGGTCGCCTTCGTGGACCTGCGGGACGCGTCCGGGTTCGCCCAGGTCGTGGTCCGGGACGAGGAGGACTTCGACCCGCTGCGCAACGAGTTCGTCCTCCAGGTCACCGGCACGGTGGAACGCCGGCCGGAGGGCAACGAGAACCCGCACCTGCCCTCGGGCGAGGTCGAGCTCATCACGGACAGCGTGACCGTGCTCAACACCGCCGCCCCACTGCCGTTCCAGGTCGACGAGCACGTCGAGGTCGGCGAGGAGGCCCGGCTGCGCCACCGGTACCTGGACCTGCGCCGCCCGGAGCCGGCCCGCATCATGCGCCTGCGTTCCGAGGTCAACCGCACCGCGCGCAACCTGCTGCACGACGAGGGCTTCATCGAGGTCGAGACCCCCACGCTGACCCGTTCCACTCCGGAGGGTGCCCGGGACTTCCTGGTGCCGGCCCGCCTCGCTCCGGGCTCCTGGTACGCCCTGCCCCAGTCCCCGCAGCTGTTCAAGCAGTTGCTGCAGGTCGGCGGCATCGAGAAGTACTTCCAGATCGCCCGCTGCTACCGGGACGAGGACTTCCGGGCCGACCGCCAGCCCGAGTTCACCCAGCTGGACATCGAGGCCTCGTTCGTGGAGCAGGACGACATCATCTCCCTCGGCGAGCGGATCGTGAAGGCCGTGTGGTCACTGGTCGGCGTGGACGTCCCCACCCCGATCCGCCGGATGACCTACCGGGAGGCCATGGAGAAGTACGGCTCGGACAAGCCCGACCTGCGCTTCGGCCTGGAGCTGACGGACCTCACCGAGTACTTCGCGGACACCCCGTTCCGCGTCTTCCAGGCCCCCTACGTGGGCGCCGTGGTCATGCCCGGCGGGGCCTCGCAGCCGCGCCGCACCCTGGACGCCTGGCAGGAGTGGGCGAAGCAGCGCGGCGCCAGGGGACTGGCCTACGTGCTCGTGCAGGAGGACGGCTCCCTGACCGGACCGGTCTCCAAGAACATCTCGGAGACGGAGAAGGCCGGACTGGCCGGTGCCACCGGTGCCCAGCCCGGGGACTGCGTCTTCTTCGCGGCGGGCGAGGCCAAGCCCTCGCGCGCCCTGCTCGGCGCGGCCCGCGTGGAGATCGGCCACCGGGTCGGCCTGGTGAAGGACGCCGGGCCGGACGTCCCCGCTGCGGAGGCCGACTGGGCCTTCGCCTGGATCGTGGACGCCCCCATGTTCGAGCCGGCCGCCGACGCGGTGGCCTCCGGTGACGTGGCCGTGGGGTCGGGCGCCTGGACCGCCGTGCACCACGCCTTCACCTCGCCGAAGCCGGAGTTCCTCGACACCTTCGACACGGACCCCGAGAACGCGCTGTCCTACGCCTACGACATCGTGGTGAACGGCCACGAGGTCGGGGGCGGGTCCATCCGTATCCACCAGGCCGAGGTCCAGAAGCGGGTGTTCCACCTGATGGGTCTGGACAAGGAGTCCGCCCAGTCGAAGTTCGGGTTCCTGCTCGAGGGCTTCAAGTACGGCGCGCCGCCGCACGGCGGCATCGCCTTCGGCTGGGACCGCATCGTGGCCCTGCTGGCCGGGGCGGACTCGATCCGCGAGGTGATCGCCTTCCCGAAGACCGGCAACGGCTTCGACCCGCTGACCGCCGCCCCCGCGCCCATCACCGCCCAGCAGCGCAAGGAGGCCGGCGTGGACGCCAAGCCGGAGCCGAAGCAGCC
>JAPFFX010000313.1 GCA_026645375.1 Citricoccus sp. WCRC_4
CCCGGCCCAGGACCGCGGAGGCGCGGGCGGCCGCCGACTCTGTCTGGCTGCCGGGCCGCGAGCCGGCCGCCGCGGAAGAGGGCCCGGACACGGCCGCCCCGGCCCCCGTTGGAAGCACGCCGGACACGGAACCGACCCCTGATGGTCACAGAATTAACGCGGACGAAACACAGAATGAGGGTTTTCCGGGTCGAAACGACGCCTGAGCCGCGTTCCGGTCGGTAGTATTTACTCCACTGCACCGGCCACGGGTACCGCGGATGATCTCCAGCGCGCCTGAGCCGTCACCGGGGCCAACGACGTCCCCTTCCATCGCCCGAGTTCGCTCGGCACACCGGAAGGACCTCCATGACGTCACGCCCAGCTGCGGAGAACGCCCCCCGAGACGATGACGCGGCCCTGCCCGACGACAGCGCCGCCGAGGCCATGGCTCGGGACCCGAAGAACCCGTTCAACCGCTTCTCCGCCATCCCGCCCGAGCAGGGCCTGTACCGCCCGGACGCGGAGACCGAGAACTGCGGCCTGGCCGTGATCGCCACCCTGCGCGGCACGCCCGGCCACGACATCGTCGAGCACGCCCTGGTCGCCCTGCGCAACCTGGAGCACCGCGGCGGCGTCGGCGGCGACGACGGCACCGGCGACGGCGCCGGTCTGCTGATGCAGGTGCCCGACGAGTTCCTGCGCGCCGTCGTCGGCTTCGAACTGCCCGCGGCCGGGGACTACGCCGTCGGCACCGCCTTCCTGCCCCAGCCCCGGGCCGAGTACGACGAGGCCGTGGCGGGGATCGAGCGACTGGCCGCCGACGAGGGCCTGACCGTGCTGGGCTTGCGGCAGGTCCCGGTCGACGAGACCGTCATCGGTGCCTCCGCCCGGTCCGTGATGCCCCGCTTCGAGCAGCTGTTCGTCACCTCCGACGACTCCCTGGACGTGCGCGCCTGGCGGCTGCGCAAGCGTGCCCAGAACCGGTTCGGCGTGTACTTCCCGTCCCTGTCCCCGCAGACCATCGTCTACAAGGGCATGCTGTCCACCGGGCAGTTGCAGCCGTTCTACCCGGACCTGTCCGACCCACGGTTCAAGACCTCGCTGGGAATCGTGCACTCCCGGTTCTCCACCAACACCTTCCCGTCCTGGCCGCTGGCCCAGCCGTTCCGCACCATCGCCCACAACGGCGAGATCAACACCGTCAAGGGCAACCGCAACTGGATGCGCGCCCGGCAGTCCCTGCTGGACTCTCCCGTGCTCGGGGAGGACCCGGAGAAGCTCTACCCCATCTGCACGCCGGGGGCCTCGGACTCCCAGTCCTTCGACGAGGTGGCCGAGCTGCTGATGCTGGGCGGCCGGCCGCTGAGCCACGCCGTCATGATGATGATCCCGGAGGCCTGGGAGAACCACGGCTCCATGGACCCGGACCGGCGCGCGTTCTACCAGTACCACTCCATGCTCATGGAGCCATGGGACGGGCCCGCCGCCGTCGCCTTCACGGACGGTCGCCAGGTCGGTGCCGTGCTGGACCGCAACGGGCTGCGCCCGGCCCGCTACTGGGTCACCGATGACGGGCTCGTGGTGCTGGCCTCCGAGGTCGGCGTGCTGCCCCTGGCGCCGGAGCGCGTCGTCCGCAAGGGCCGCGTGGCCCCGGGCCGGATGTTCCTCGTGGACGCCGTGGCCGGCCGGATCATCGAGGACGACGAGGTCAAGGCCGAGGTCGCCGCCGCCAACCCGTGGCGCCGGTGGGTGGCCGAGAACCTGGTGGACCTGGCCGACCTGCCCGAGCGCGAACACGTGCGCTACTCCGCCCAGTCCGTGGCCCACCGCCAGCGGACCTTCGGCTACACCACCGAGGAGCTGCGCGTGCTCATCGGGCCCATGGCCGCCACGGGCGCCGAGCCCCTCGGCGCCATGGGCACGGACACCCCGATCGCGGTGCTGTCGAAGCGGCCGCGGCTGCTGTTCGACTACTTCACGCAGTCCTTCGCCCAGGTCACCAATCCGCCGCTGGACGCGATCCGCGAGGAACTGGTCACCTCGATGCGCACCTCGATCGGCCCGGACGGCAACCTGCTGTCCTCGGAGCAGGTGCGCACCCGGCACGTGAACCTCGAGTTCCCCGTGATCGACAACGACCAGCTGGCGAAGATCGCCAACCTGCGGGAGCAGCCCTCCGAGAGCGGTCCCTCCCGCCGCGGCGCCAAGGTCGCCCTGAAGGTGCGCGGGCTGTACCGGGTCGACGCCGGTGCGGCCGGCCTGCGTGCCCGGCTCACCGAGATCTGCGAACAGGTCTCCACCGCGGTGAACCGCGGGGTGCAGTTCATCGTGCTCTCCGACCGCGACTCGAACGCCCAGTGGGCGCCGATCCCCTCGCTGCTGCTGCTCTCGGCCGTGCACCACCACCTGCTGTCCTCGGCCAACCGGACGAGGGCCTCGCTGCTCGTGGAGGCCGGGGACGTCCGCGAGGTCCACCACGTGGCGGTGCTGATCGGCTACGGCGCCTCGGCCGTCAACCCGTACCTGGCCATGGAGTCCGCCGAGGCGCTCGTGCGCACCGGCGCCATCACCGGTGTCACCGCGGAGCAGGCCGTGGCCAACCTGATCAAGGCCCTGGGCAAGGGCGTGCAGAAGATCATGTCCAAGATGGGCATCTCCACGGTCGCCTCCTACTGCGGTGCCCAGACCTTCGAGGCCATCGGCCTGTCCCGGTCCCTGGTCGACCGGTACTTCGCCGGCACCCACACCCCCATGGGCGGGGTGGGGCTGGAGGTCATCGCCGCGGAGAACCAGCAGCGGCACTGGGCCGCGTACCCGCCGGACGGCAACGACATCGACCCGTACCGTGAGCTGGAGACGGGTGGGGAGTACCAGTGGCGCCGGGACGGGCCGCCGCACCTGTTCAACCCGGAGACGGTGTTCCGGCTGCAGCACTCCACCCGGACCCGCCAGTACGACGTCTTCAAGGACTACACCCGCCGGGTGGACGAGCAGTCCCAGGACCTGATGACCCTGCGCGGCCTGCTGCGCCTGAAGACGGGGGTGCGCGAGCCGGTCCCGCTGGACGAGGTCGAGCCGGTCTCGTCGATCGTCAAGCGCTTCTCCACCGGCGCGATGAGCTACGGGTCCATCTCCCGCGAGGCGCACGAGACGCTGGCCATCGCCATGAACCGGCTGGGCGGCAAGTCCAACACCGGCGAGGGCGGTGAGGACCCCGAGCGACTGCTCGACCCGGAGCGCCGGTCGGCGATCAAGCAGATCGCCTCCGGCCGATTCGGCGTGACCAGCCTGTACCTGGCCACGGCGGACGACCTGCAGATCAAGATGGCCCAGGGCGCCAAGCCCGGTGAGGGCGGCCAGCTGATGGGCACCAAGGTGTACCCCTGGGTGGCGTCCACGCGGCACTCCACGCCCGGGGTGTCCCTGGTGTCCCCGCCGCCGCACCACGACATCTACTCGATCGAGGACCTCGCCGAGCTGATCCACGACCTCAAGCGCGCCAACCCGGCCGCCCGCGTCCACGTCAAGCTCGTTTCCGAGTCCGGGGTGGGCACCGTGGCGGCCGGCGTGACCAAGGCCAAGGCCGACGTCGTGCTCATCTCCGGCCACGACGGCGGCACCGGCGCCTCGCCGCTGAACTCGCTCAAGCACGCCGGCGCCCCCTGGGAGCTGGGCCTGGCCGAGGCCCAGCAGACGCTGATGCTCAACGGGTTGCGCGACCGCGTGGTGGTCCAGGTCGACGGGCAGCTGAAGACCGGCCGAGACGTCGTGATCGCCGCCCTGCTGGGTGCCGAGGAGTACGGCTTCGCCACCGCGCCGCTCGTGGTCTCCGGCTGCATCATGATGCGGGTGTGCCACCTGGACACCTGTCCCGTCGGCGTGGCCACCCAGAACCCCGAGCTGCGCTCCCGCTTCACGGGGACCCCGGAGTTCGTGGTCACCTTCTTCGAGTACATCGCCGAGGAGGTGCGCGAGTACCTCGCCGAGCTGGG
>JAPFFX010000335.1 GCA_026645375.1 Citricoccus sp. WCRC_4
CGACACCGTCCTGACCGGGCGTTCCCGTGCAGAAAGGCCTCACCGTGACCTCCAGCCCCATGCGCCAGTCCCGGCTGCCCCGTGAGGAGCGGCGGCGCCAGCTCCTGGATGCCGCGCAGCAGGTCTTCGTGGAGAACGGGTACCACGACACCTCCATGGATGACATCGCCGTGGCGGCCGCCGTGTCCAAGCCGGTGTTGTACCAGCACTTCCCCGGCAAGCACGAGCTCTTCCTGGACCTGATGGACACGCAGCTGACGCTCCTGCAGGGTGCCCTCTCCGACGCACTGGGCTCGACCACGGACAACAAGGAGCGGGTCCTGGCCACCATCAGGGCCTGCTTCCACTTCGTCGACCGGCCGGACCGTGCCTACCGCCTGATCTTCGACTCCGGGCTGAACAACGATCCCGAGGTCGCGGGCCGGGTCGAGGAGATGGACCACCGCTTCGCCGCGGACATCGCCGACATCATCGCCGCGGACACCCGGCTCTCCCGGGAGGAGGCGCTGCTGCTGGGCCACGGCCTGGCCGGGCTCGCGCAGTCCGCCTCCCGCCACTGGGCCGGGCAGGCCGGCCAGGAGGGACGTCCGGACCTGGAGAGCGCCGCGGACCTCGCCTTCCGGCTGGCCTGGCGTGGCATCAGCAGGTTCCCCAAGGAGGGCTGACCAGCCGGCGGCACGTTACGCCGCCAGCCGAAGAACCGGCGCACCCGCCCGTCGGGCGCCTGTTTTCGCCTAGTCTGGCGGCGTAAGACCAGCCCGGCCGTCCGACTGGACGGCCCGTGACCTACTGAAGGAGACCGCCATGGAGATCCGCATCGGCGTGCAGAACGTGGCCCGCGAAGTCGTCATCGAATCGGACGCCAGCAACGAGGACGTCGCCCGTCTGGTCTCCGACGCCATCTCCGACGGCGGCATGCTGCGGCTGAAGGACACCAAGGGCCGCCTGGTCCTGATCCCCGCCGGCATCATCGGTTACGTGGAGATCGGCACCGAGGCCGCCCGCCCCGTGGGCTTCGTCGCCACCCCGAGCGCCTGACCTAGCCTTCGGCGTCGGCTCCGGCGTCGTCCTCCCCGCTGCACAGGCACACCCGGTTGCCGTCCGCGTCCGTGTAGATCCACCAGCGCGGCGCGAAGGTGGCGTCCTCCCGCTGGTCGCGTGAGCGTTCGGTGAGGGCGGCGCGCACCGTATCCCAGCTGTCCCGTGGAGCCGTGACGTCCACGTGCATCGGGTGGGGGTCGGGGGAATCGGTCTGCTGGAACCAGAACCCCGGACCGCGCCCCCAGGGATCCCGCAGGTCTCCGGTCCGGCTGTTCTTCCGGTACCCCAGGGCCGTGCTCCAGAAGTCCTCCAGCGCCGCCGGGTCCCGGGTGTCCAGGGCGAGGTCGTAGGAACGGTTCTCGGCCGGCACCGGGGTGGCGCCGACGTCGGCGGCCAGCTCGGAGATCCTCCGGGCCAGCCGGACGTCCCGCTTCGTCACGGCACCGCCGGCGTCGTGGCTGGAGGTGTCGATGAACAGGTGGTCGTACCGCCAGTCCAGGTCCGGGTGGTGGTCGAGCTCCTGGCACGTGGCGCCGATGCGGCCCATCAGGTCCACCGCGGTGGCACTGTCCGCACATCGGTAGGCGGTGTAGATCCCGGTGTTCCGGCGCCGCCAGTCCGGCAGCCCGGACAGGGCGTCGTCGAGTTCGGCCGTGGTGAGGATTCCCTTGCCAGTCATGCACCCCACCGTGCCGTCCGGCCCCGTGATCGGTCAACGACCTGCAGGCCTCGACGGCCCGCCGGAATCCCCCGACCCGCCGGTAGGGTGTGTTCCGTGGCCTACTACCATCTGGACCTCGCCCGCTCCGCCGCGCAGACCGAACTGGCGCGCAGCCTGGCCGCCCTGCGTACGGAGTTCGACCTGCCCACCGCGTTCGCGCCGGAGGTCCTGGCCGAGGCCGAGCGGGCCGCTGCCGCCGTCGTGCGGTCCCTGCCGGAGAACGACCGGACGGACCTGCCGCTGGTGACCATCGATCCGCCCGGGTCCACCGATCTCGACCAGGCCCTGTACATCGAGCGCGGGGCCGAGGGGCATCCGGACGGGTTCACCGTCCACTACGCCATCGCGGACGTCCCGGCGTTCATCGTCCCGGGCGGGGCCCTGGACGAGGAGACCCTGCGGCGTGGCCAGACGGTCTACCTGCCGGACGGCCGCGTGCCGCTCCACCCCGAGGTGATCAGCGAGGACGCCGGCTCGCTGCTGCCGCGCGTCGACCGGGGGGCCTACCTGTGGACCTTCGCGCTGGACGGCGCCGGTGCTGTGGTGGACACCGCCCTGGAACGGGCCACCGTGCGCAGCCGCGAGCAGCTCACCTATGAGCGGGCCCAGGCCAGGATCGATGCCGGTCCGGGCCCCGCGGACGACGAGACCTCCTCGTCCCTGGCGTTGCTGAAGCAGGTCGGTATCCTGCGCACCCGGCAGGAGGCGGCGCGAGGCGGGGCCAGCCTGAGACTGCCCGAACAGGAGATCACGGTCACCGACCACGGTTACGAGGTGCTGACCGCTCCCCCACTGGAGGTCGAGGACTGGAACGCGCAGGTGTCCCTGCTCACCGGGATGGCCGCCGCGCGGATCATGCTGGAGGGCGGGGTCGGCCTCCTGCGCACCATGCCGCCGGCGGATGCGGACTCCATCGACCGGTTCCGGGCACGCACCCGCGCGCTGGGCCACCCGTGGTCCGACCGGCAGTCCTATGGGGAGTACCTGCGTGGACTGGACATCAGGGACCCGCAGCAACTGGCCATCATGCACGCCGCCACCTCCCTGTTCCGCGGCGCGGGATACACCGCCTTCGACGGTGACACTCCCGAGATCGCCGTGCAGTCCGCCATCGCGGCGCCCTACGCCCACACCACGGCCCCCCTGCGGCGCCTCGTGGACCGATTCGTCCTGGTGACCTGCCTGGCCCTGCTGCACGGCGAGCGCGTCCCGGAGGGGATCCGCGCCATCCTGCCGGCCCTGCCCGAGGCGATGAGGGAGTCCAACCTGCTGGCCTCCCGGACCTCCAACGCCGCCCTGGAACTGGTGGAGGCGGCCTCGCTGCACGGCCTGGAGGGGCAGGAGTTCACCGCCGTGGTGGTCTCCGGACCGGGCCCCGAGCAGGAGGAGAAGGCCCGTGCGCAGGGACGGCTGCCGTGGGGTGAGGTGCAGGTGGAGCACCCGCCCGTGCTGGCCCGCTACGAGGGCTTCGCCGAGACCGGCAGCCGCGTCCGGGTGGTCCTGGTACGCGCGGACATGGCCACCCGGACGGTGTTGTTCCGGGTGGCCGGCCAGGCCCCGGCCGGGGACGGCGCACACCAGGACGCTCCCGGACCGGTAGACTGACGCCTACCAAGGATGACCGGTCGCACTGTTCATCTGTGTTCACCCTCGTGATCTGACTTACCGGATCCGGCACGCGGCCCCGCCCCGTCAGCGGTGTGGCCCAGCCCGGGTCCCGGGACTCCCCCTCGCGGAGGACGTCCCGGCAACTCCCAGCGATCGGCTCCACCACAAGGACGCACGGCGTCCGGCCGATCCGCGCCGCCCCCACGTGTGGGCGAGCCGCCGGAGTGCACTCGCAGACAGTGCCATCGCACCGGGCCGACGTGCCTGAACGACGGGACCGAACTCCCCATGACCCCTGAACACAAGATCGCTGCCGACAACGACATCGACACCGAGGACCTGGCCACCTCCTCCCTGGAGACCATCGACGTCGAGGACTCCATCGACATCACCGAGCCCAACGCGCCGCAGCCGGAGAAGTCATTCGCCGACTTCAACGTGCGCGCCGACATGGTCGAGGCCCTCGCCGAGAAGGGCATCACCCATCCCTTCCCCATCCAGGCCATGACCCTTCCGGTCGCCCTGGGCGGGCATGACATCATCGGCCAGGCCAAGACCGGCACCGGCAAGACCCTCGGTTTCGGCCTGCCGCTGCTGCAGCGTGTCATCGGCCCGGACGAGGAGGGCTTCGACAGGCTCGCGACCCCCGGCGCTCCGCAGGCCCTCGTGGTCGCCCCCACCCGTGAGCTCGCCAACCAGGTGGCCGCGGACATCACCGCCGCCGCCTCCAAGCGGTCCGTGCGGATCGCCACCATCTACGGCGGCCGGGCCTACGAGCCGCAGATCGAGGAGCTGCAGCGCGGCGTGGAGGTCGTGGTCGGTACCCCCGGCCGCCTGATCGACCTGATGCGCCAGCGGCACCTGAACCTGAAGCTGGTGAAGATCGTCGTCCTCGACGAGGCCGACGAGATGCTGGACCTGGGTTTCCTGCCGGACGTCGAGACGCTGCTGTCCGCGGTGCCCGAGGTCCGCCAGACCATGCTGTTCTCCGCGACCATGCCCGGCCCCGTGGTCGCCATGGCCCGCCGGTACATGACCCAGCCGACCCATATCCGCGCCGCGGACCCCGAGGACGAGGGCATCACCAAGAAGGACATCCGCCAGCTGGTGTACCGCGCCCACCACATGGACAAGGACGAGCTGGTGGCCCGCTCCCTGCAGGCGGAAGGCCGCGGCAAGACCATCATCTTCACCCGCACCAAGCGCACGGCGGCCAGGCTCTCCGACGAGCTGGAGAAGCGTGGCTTCGCCGCCGGCTCCATCCACGGTGACCTCGGCCAGGGCGCCCGCGAACAGGCCCTGCGCGCCTTCCGCGGAGACAAGATCGACGTGCTCGTCGCCACGGACGTCGCCGCCCGCGGTATCGACGTGGACGACGTCACCCACGTGATCAACTTCCAGTGCCCCGAGGACGAGAAGACCTACCTGCACCGGGTCGGCCGCACCGGCCGCGCCGGCAACAAGGGCACCGCCGTGACCCTGGTGGACTGGGAGGACATGCCCCGGTGGACCCTGATCAACAAGGCCCTGGGGCTCGACGTCCCGGAGCCGCCGGAGACCTACTCCTCCTCGAAGCACCTCTTCGCGGACCTCGGCATCCCGAAGGGCACCAAGGGCCGGCTGCCCCGGTCGCAGCGCACCAAGGCCGGACTGGACGCCGAGCAGCTCGAGGACCTCGGCGGCCCGGGCGCACCCCGTGGCGGCCGTGAGGGCGGCCGCGGACGCGGCGGCCGGGAC
>JAPFFX010000357.1 GCA_026645375.1 Citricoccus sp. WCRC_4
TGCTCGCCCGCCGGCTGGCCGGCGTCGCCGACCGCCACGGCGGGGTGCCGCCGCCGTGGGCGTTGCGCCACGGGCCCTGGCTGGGCTGGCGCCCGTGGCGGCTGGTGGCCGGCCTGCTGCTGGGCGCGGCCTGCGGGGTCAAGCTCTCCGGGCTGGCCTTCGTGGCGGTGTTCGGGCTGATGAGCGTGCTGTGGGACGCCAACGCCCGCCGGGTGGCCGGGATCCGGCACTGGCTGCGCGCCGGGATCGTCCGGGACGGGCTGTACGCCTTCGTCGCCGTGGTCGGCGTCGGTGCGCTCACCTACCTGGCCACCTGGACCGGGTGGCTCGTCACGGCCGGCGGGTACAACCGGCAGTGGCACCTGAGTCATCCGCCGGCGGCGTGGTGGGAGCACCTGGTCCCCGGCGCGCTGCGCTCGCTGGCCGACTACCACCGGCAGTCCACCCAGTTCCACGGCGGCCTGGAGTCCGGGCACGACTACGCCTCGAGCCCGTGGACCTGGCCGTTCATGGGCCGGCCGACCTCCTTCTACTACGAGGGGTACGACGACGGCGCCAACGGCTGCCCGGTCGAGAGCTGTTCCGCGGCGATCACCGACCTCGCGAACCCGGTGATCTGGTGGGCCGGCCTGCTGGCCGTCCTGGCCCTGGTGTTCATCTGGCTGGGCCGGCGCGACTGGCGCGCCGGGGCGATCCTGGGCGCCTATGCCGCCGGCCAGCTGGTCTGGTCCCTGTGGCCGGACCGCACCATGTTCTTCTTCTACACGGTGGCCTACGCCCCCTTCCTGGTCCTGGCCGTCACCCTGTGCCTGGGCGCGCTGCTGCGCCTGGGCGGGCCGGTGAACCGTCGCCGGAACACCGTCCTGGTGTTGTCGTTCGTCCTGGTGGCCGTGCTGACCAGCGCGTTCTTCATGCCCGTCTGGACCGGCGAGATGATCCCCTACGAGCAGTGGCGGGCGCGCATGTGGATGAGCAGCTGGATCTGAGCCGATAGCATCGGGGCATGCTAGAAGCCAGCACGGACCGGGTCGCCGACCTCCCGGCCGAGACCAATGCCACCGACCACTTCCTGGCCGTGGCGGCCGCCCGTCCCCACGCCCCCGCCTACGCGGTGCGCAATGGTGCCGGTGGCTGGGTGGACGTGTCCTACGCGGCCTTCCTGGAACAGGTGCGCGCGGCGGCGAAGGGCCTGATCGCCCGGGGCGTGGAGCCAGGGTCCATGGTCGGGATCATGTCCCCCACCAGCTACGAGTGGGCCGTGATCGACCAGGCGATCTGGTTCGCCGGGGCCGCCTCCGTGCCGGTGTACGAGACGTCCTCCCCGCACCAGGTCCAGCACATCCTGACGGACTCGGGCACCCGGCTGGTGTTCACGGCGGCCGACCGCCAGGCCGATGCCGTGCGGCGGGCGGCCGGGCTGGCCGGCGTCGAGGTGGGCATCCAGTCCCTGGACGCCGCCGGGCTCGCCGAACTGGCCGAGGCCGGGCGGGGCGTGACGGACGCGGCGCTCGAAGCCGCACGCTCGAGCGCCACGCTGGCCGACCTCGCCTCGCTCGTGTACACCTCCGGGACCACCGGCCGCCCGAAGGGCACTCGGATCACCCACGGCAACTTCGCCCTGGGCGCGGTGAACCTGCTGCCCTTCGCCGAGGAGATCGTGGGCGGGGGCGAGCGGCGCACCCTGATGTTCCTGCCGCTGGCCCACGTGCTGGCCCATGCCGTGCAGTACGTCTGCCTCGTCGGCGGCATCCAGATCGCCCACGCCTCGGACCTGAAGACCCTCACCGCGGACCTGGCCTCCTTCCATCCCACCTGGCTGCTGGCCGTGCCGCGGGTGTTCGAGAAGCTCGACGCCGGCGCCGCCGCCAAGGCCCGCGAGGGCGGCACCGAGAAGGTCTTCGCGGCGGCCCGGCGCACGGCGATCGAGTACTCCGAGGCGCTGGACGCCCAGGCCCGCGGCGAGGGCGACGGCCCGGGTGCGCTGCTGAGGGCCCGGCACGCCCTGTTCGACCGGCTCGTGTACCCCAGGATCCGGGCCATCCTGGGCGGGGCGGCGAAGTACACCGTCTCCGGGGCGAGCGCGCTGAACCCCGAACTGGCCCACTTCTTCCGGGGCGCGGGCCTGGGCATGCAGGAGGGCTACGGCCTGACCGAGACCACGGCACCGGCCACCCTCAACATCCCGGGCCACACGCGGGTGGGCTCGGTGGGGCTGCCGGTCCCCGGCACCACCATCCGGATCGCCGATGACCGGGAGATCCTCATCAAGGGCCCCATCGTCTTCGACGGCTACCACCGGCTGCCGGACGAGACCGCCGCCGCCTTCGACGCCGACGGGTTCTTCAAGTCCGGGGACATCGGGCGGTTGGACGAGGACGGCTTCCTCTACGTCACCGGGCGGAAGAAGGAGATCATCGTCACCGCCGGCGGCAAGAACGTCTACCCCACCCCGCTGGAGGAGGCCATCCGGTCCTCCGGGGTGGTCTCCCAGGTGGTCGTGGTCGGCGACGGACGCCCGTACGTGGGCGCACTGGTCACCCTGGACCCGGACGGGCTGTCCCAGTGGGCGGCGGCCCAGGGCCTATCGGCGCTGACCCTGCAGGAGGCCTGCACGGACCCACGGGTGCGGGACGAGGTGCAGAAGGTGGTCGACGCGGCCAACGAGCAGGTCTCCCGCGCCGAGTCCGTGCGCCGGTTCCTCATCCTCGACACCGAGCTCACCGAGGAGTCCGGGCACCTGACCCCCTCCATGAAGCTGCAGCGCAAGGTCGTCATGGACGACTACGCCGCGGCCATCGAGGACCTCTACCGGGCGGGCTGATCCCCCGGACCCGACCCGTCCGTGAACGCGACGGCAGCCGGGAGCACGGTGCTCCCGGCCGCCGTCGCGGACGCGTGGTCAGG
>JAPFFX010000348.1 GCA_026645375.1 Citricoccus sp. WCRC_4
CTGGCCGGCATCGCCGCGTACCACTTGCTGCCCGAGGACCGGGCCCGCGTGGCGCAGTGGGGTGCGCCGCCCGACGGTGCCGCTGGGTAGCTGCCCGGGTCAGTTGTCGTCCGCGCGGATCCACGGGCGCCACCGGTCGAAGTACGCCTGGTCCATCCCGGACCCCGGCCCGGAGTCCATGCCATCGCGCAGCAGGGCGCGCCGTTGCTCGCGTGAGGGCTCAGGGTCGGGGTTAGTACTGACCACGGTCCCAACATTGAGGATCAACTCTGGACCGGCCGTGCTGAACAGTCGTACCGCGTGGGGAGTGGCTCACTGGACACCTTGACCACTGACTTTACATAATGTAGATTATCGGCGTTTGCGGAGCGCGTTGGAAGGCCCTGTCATCAGCGTGGGTTCGGGTCGAATTCAGGGTGGATTCGACGCGCGGGATCAAGCCTCGAAGCCGGTCTCTCCTGGAGCGCGCCAGGGGTTGGCTGCTGAGCTGTCTGCGCGGGCCGACCACACCGTCCATCGGTCGCTTGGCATCCCGGCGCGCCTCGGGCAATATGCGCCGTCCGTCGCGGCAGCGGCGTTCCGGGTCGTCCATCCAGCGCCGGTAGCTGCGTGCGTCTCGGCATGCCAGGTCGGATCGTCCGTCCAGCATCGGGACCTGGTCGTCCGACGGCGACCGAGGTCTGGCCATCCGGCCAGTCCCGCGACCCGCTCGGCTGATGGCACTCGTCCTACGGCAGCACGCGCCAAAGCCGGCAATCCGCAGTGCGTGCATCGCGGCACACTCGTCGGGCGAATGCCTCCCGCCCCCGGCCAGATCGGTGCCGACCTCTTACTTGACATAACGAGGCGCCCGGCCACCCTTGACCCTCCCTGAACGCCTGTTTAGTCTCCTGAACATGCGTTCAAGGTCGCCCAGTCCCGAGGACCTCAGCACCAAGGCCCGCATCCGTGACGCCGCCGTCCGGCGCTTCGCCGCGGACGGCCTGGGTGCCCCCCTCCGCGCCATCGCGACCGACGCGGGAGTCAGCCCGGGCCTGATCATGCACCATTTCGGTTCCCGGGCCGGGCTGCGGGTGGCCTGTGACGAGTACGTGCTGGCGGAGACGCGCAGCAGCAAGGCCGAAGTGCTGGCACCCGCCGGGGCCCCGGCGGCCCTGCTGTCCCAGCTCGCCCAGGTGGACGGCTACGCACCCCTGATCGGGTACGTCCTGCGCTGCCTGCAGGCCGGGGACGACCTGACCCGGCGACTGATCGACGGCATGGTGGCCGACGCGGTCACCTACTTCGAGACCGGCGTGAAGGCCGGCACCATCACCCCCAGCCGGGACGAACCCGCCCGGGCAAGGCTCCTGACGGAGTTCGCCCTCGGATCGCTCCTCATGAACCTCCCCGCCGGCGGGGAACGCCTTGATCTCGAGGCACTGCCGGCCTGGTTGGACGCCTATGCCGCCAGGATCATCCTGCCCACCCTGGAGATCCTCACCGAGCCCCTCCTGGCGGACTCGAGCCTGCTCGACGCCTACCTGGCCTCAACCGACGGGACCGCCCCAGGGCACCCTGAGGATTGAGGCGACCGGCCTCGTCAAGGCCTTCGGCCCCGCCCGCGCTCTGGGGCGCTGTTCCTCGGTGAGCTGCTCGGGGTGCCAGACCGGGCCGCAGCGCGACGCCGCACCTCAGGCCCGGACGTACTCCGCGAGGTGACGTCCCGTCAGGGTCTCCCCCGCGGTGCCCACCCGGGCCACCAGGTCGGCCGGCGTACCCTCGAAGACGACCCGTCCGCCGTCGTGCCCGGCGCCGGGCCCCAGGTCGATGATCCAGTCCGCGTGGGCCATCACCGCCTGGTGGTGCTCGATGACGATCACCGTCTTTCCCGAATCCACGAGCCGGTCCAGCAGGCCCAGCAGGTTCTCGACGTCGGCCAGGTGCAGGCCCGTGGTCGGCTCGTCCAGGACGTACACCTCGCCGGACGCGGCCATCTCATTGGCCAGCTTCAGCCGCTGCCGCTCGCCACCGGAGAGCGTGGTCAGCGGCTGGCCCAGCGTCAGGTAGCCCAGCCCGACGTCGGCCAGGCGGGTCAGGATCTTGTGGGCGGCGGGGATACGGGCCTCGCCCCCGGCGAGGAACGCCTCCGCCTCGGCCACCGACATCGCCAGGACCTGGGCGATGTCCCTCCCGCCCAGGGTGAACTCCAGCACCGACGCCTGGTAGCGCCGACCGTCGCAGTCCTGGCACGTCGAGGCCACCGTGGACATGAACCCCAGCTCCGTGTAGATCACCCCGGCGCCCTTGCAGGTCGGGCACGCGCCCTCGGAATTGGCACTGAACAGGGCCGGCTTGACCCCGTTGGCCTTGGCGAAGGCCTTGCGGATCGGCTCCAGCAGCCCCGTATAGGTGGCGGGGTTGGACCGGCGCGAGCCCTTGATGGCCGACTGGTCGACGACCACCACGCCCTCACGGCCGGCGATCGAACCCTGCACCAGGGAACTCTTGCCGGAGCCGGCCACCCCCGTGACCGCCACCAGTACGCCCAGGGGGATGTCCGCGTCCA
>JAPFFX010000385.1 GCA_026645375.1 Citricoccus sp. WCRC_4
ATGGCCCAGTGCTCCAGCTCCGCGTAGGGACGGGCGGCCAGTTCAGGATCGGTGGCCAGTAGCGGTTCCAGGGCGGAGGTGATGTGCTCGTCGATGATGTGCGGGACGTAGGTGCCCAGGATCATCTCGAAGCCGTTGTCCCCGATGTTCCACGCCATGGCCTCCTCCCCCACCGGGGTCAGCACGGTGGCGAAGGCGTCCAGGCGCAGCCCGCGCGGGCGCGAGCCGGATTCGCCGGGCCGGCCGGACGCTGAGGTGTCCGCGGTGTCCGCGGTGACCACCGCGGCGGCCGCGCCGTCCGAGAACAGCGACGCCCCCACGATCGTGTCCTGGTCATTGCCCAGCCGCACGTGCAGCGTGCACAGCTCCACGCTCACCACCAGCACGACGGCGGACGGGTCCGCCTCGCAGACCGCCGCGGCCTCGCGCAGGGCCGGCAGGGCGGCGTAGCAGCCCATGAAGCCGATGTGGGTCCTCTTGGTGGTGGCGGGCAGCCCGAGCCGGCGCACCAGCTGGTAGTCCGGTCCCGGGGAGAAGAACCCGGTGCAGGAGACGGTGATGACGTGCGTGACGTCGTCGGGCCCCAGGTCCGGGCAGGCCTGCAGCGCCCCGCGGCCGGCCTCCTCGTAGAGGTCGGCCGCGTGCTGGGTGTAGACGAGGTTGCGGGTGCCGGTGCTGGGATTGAGCACGTGGCCGGTGGCCGGGTCGAAGAAGGTGCCGATCGGCCCGCTCGCGCCACGGCCGGCGTCGCGCCAGTCCTCCACCACGGTGTGCCGGCGCTCGATGCCCGAGGCGTTGAACGCGGCCGGCACCAGCCGCTGGCCCAGCCGGTTCAGTCCGGGTTGGGCGACCAGCACGTCCCGGACCATCTCCTGGTCCAGCACGATGGGCGGGACGGCGGTGTGCAGGGACCGGATCAGAGCGGGCATGCCTCATCGTGACAGCCGTCACGCCTCCGGCACAACTACCGCGTACGAACGGCGCGTTCACCCGTTCCGCACGAACGCCCCGGCGAGAGGCGGGTCAGGGCCCGTCGTGGCGGGCGGCCGGTCAGAGCCCGTAGTGGCGGGCGGCCGGTCAGAGCCCGTAGTGGCGGGCGGCCTCCAGGGCCTCCTCGGACGTCGAGGCCCCGAGCTTGGCGTAGAGGCTGCGCAGCTGCCCCTTGATGGTGTTCTCGGCACGGAAGGTCGAGACGGCCATCTGCCTGCGGGTCAGGCCCTCCCGAAGCATCCGCAGCACCTCCTGCTCCCGCGGCGTCAGCTCCGGCACCACCTCCCGGTCGACCCCGGCAGGGTTGGTCACGGCGGCGATGCGGGCGGCCTCGTCGTCGTCGATCATGCCGAGCCGGGCGAAGACCGGCGTCCAGCCGAAGGGATGGAAGTAGGCCAGGTCCGCCAGTTCAGCGCCCTGGCGGGCGATGAGGGGGAGCTGGCGCAGCACGGACTCGTCCGCCGTGTCCGGCGTGGCCTGGGCCCGGGCGATGACCTCGGCCAGCTCCGCGAGGGCGCGGTGCCGCATGTTGGCGCGTTCCGGCTCGTGCAGGGCCCTGAGGGCGCCGTCGAAGTCCTGCTTCCACAGGCAGCGCATGGCCTCGAGGTTGGCGAGCATCGGGTTGCGGTCCCAGTCCGGCACCGCACCGGCACGCCCGCCGGCCAGGGTGGCCAGGCTCGAGACCTCGCGGAGGAGCCGGTCCGCCAGGGGCGCCCGGCAGGCGTAGGGCCGCTGCTGCCGCCACTCCTCGATCCGGCGTGCCGCTTCCACCTGACGCCCGTCCAGCGTGAGGGTGTACGCGATGGCGGTGGCGTGAGCGGCCCAGAACTCGTTGGAATCGGGCTCGAACGGGAGTTCTGCCAGCAGCCGCCGGGCCTTCTCGTGCTCGAGGTCGGCCGTCGCCACGTGGATCCGGGCCAGGATCGCCGCACGGGCCAGCATGGGACGGCCCCACCGCACGGCAGCGAGCGGCTCGTCCACCTTCTCGAGCCACTGCCGGGCCTGGTACAGGTTGCCCATGTGCGCCGCGAGCAGCGCGAGCTTGCCGGCGGCATCGGCCTTGATGAAGTCCACCTCACCGCTGCGCCCCCAGAAGTAGGCGGCCTCATAGGCTGCCTTCGCCTCGACCTGCCGATCGGCCAGGTGCAGCGCGATGCCGGCCTGCAGGTCGGCGAACCCCGCGACCGCCGGGCGGACCCGCAGGCTGTCCACGGCGGCGTCCACCGTCGCCCGGACCCGCTGGGCCGCCTCGGCCGCCTCCGCGAAGTGTCCGGACAACCGCAGGTGCGCCAGTTCGGCGATGCCCAGGGTCAGCGTCCTGCGGTCCGGCTCGAGCGGCATCCGCGCCGTGCGCACCCGCAGGCGTTGCGCGGTCTCGTCCCGGGCGTAGTCCGGTTTCGTGAGGGCCGGCATGAAGTCCATGCCGTCGGCCCGGGTGACGGCCACGAGCCGGGAGACGATCCCGGTGGCACCGAGACCGGAGACGACGTGGGCGGGCAGCCGGCCGACGGCCCGGGCCAGCATCGGCGCGTTCCTCATGTACAGGTCCACCCAGTGGTCCTGGATGAGTCCTTCCAGCCGATTCCAGGCCCGGTCCCGCATGGCCGTCTCGACGGCGGTCTCCACCCCCACGTTCAGGGTGGTGGCGTCCGCCGCGGCCTGGCTGAGCTCACGGGCCCGCTGCGGGTCCGCGTCGATGACCGACACCTGCAACGCCTCCCGGACGAGCGTGGGCATCCGCCGCTGCCCGTCCGAGCACCGCACCACCAGTCCCAGCTCCTGCAGCTGCTGCAGCGACGGCCCGGCGCCGGGCACCGCGGGGTGGGCGCTGAACGCCCCCAGGATCTCCTCCGTGAACTCGGGCAGGAACGCCGCCATCTCCACGACCTCCCGGTCCTCGAGCGCACCGAGCCAGCGCATCAGCGAGGACATCACCGCCAGTTTCGCCGCGTGGTCGCCGAGCGGGTCGTTGAGGAGGATCCGCACCGCACGCAGCCAGCC
>JAPFFX010000398.1 GCA_026645375.1 Citricoccus sp. WCRC_4
CCGTCCCGGTGGCGGCACCGGCGGTGGTCCCGCCGGCGGCGGTCCGCGTGGCGGCCGCACGGCCCGTGGCGGCACCCAGGGTGCCTTCGGCCGCGGTGGCGGTCCGCGGGGCAAGCAGCGCAAGTCGAAGCGCGCGAAGCGCCAGGAGCTGGAGCAGCAGACCCGCGAGATCGGCGGCGTCAAGGTTCCCCGGGGCAACGGCGAGACCATCCGTCTGCGCCGCGGTTCCTCCCTGGCCGACCTGGCCGAGAAGATCAATGCCGATTCGGCGGCGCTGGTGAAGGTGCTGTTCCAGCTCGGTGAGATGGCCAATGCCAACCAGTCCCTGGACGAGGACACCTTCGCGGTCCTCGCCGGCGAACTCGGCTACACGATCGAGATCGTGTCCCCCGAGGACGAGGACAAGGAGCTGCTGGAGACCTTCGACATCGATCTCGAGGCCGAGGAGGCCGCCGAGACCGAGGAGGACCTCGAGCGCCGTCCGGCCGTCGTCACCGTCATGGGTCACGTGGACCACGGCAAGACGCGCCTGCTGGATGCCATCCGCTCCACCAAGGTGATCGAGGGCGAGGCCGGCGGCATCACCCAGCACATCGGTGCCTACCAGGTGGACTTCGAGCACGACGGCACGGAGCGCAAGCTGACCTTCATCGACACCCCGGGCCACGAGGCGTTCACCGCCATGCGTGCCCGTGGTGCCAAGGTCACGGACATCGCCGTGCTCGTGGTCGCCGCGGACGACGGCGTCATGCCACAGACCGTCGAGGCCCTGAACCACGCCCAGGCGGCCGGTGTGCCGATCGTGGTGGCGGTCAACAAGATCGACAAGCCGGAGGCCTCCCCGGACAAGATCCGCGGCCAGCTCGCCGAGTACGGCCTGGTGCCCGAGGAATACGGTGGCGACACGATGTTCGTGGACGTCTCGGCGAAGAACAACCTCCACATCGAGGACCTGCTCTCCGCCGTCCTGCTCACCGCGGACGCGGCGCTGGACCTGACCGCCAACCCCAACAAGGGCGCCCGTGGCGTGGCCATCGAGGCCAACCTGGACAAGGGCCGCGGTTCCGTGGTCACCGTCCTGGTGCAGTCCGGGACCCTGCACGTCGGGGACAACATGGTGGTGGGCAACGCCCACGGCCGCGTCCGGGCGATGTTCGACGACAACGGCGAGACCGTCTCGGAGGCACTGCCCTCGCGTCCGGTCCAGGTCCTGGGCCTGTCCTCCGTGCCCCGGGCCGGTGACACGTTCCTGGTCACCGAGGACGACCGCACCGCCCGGCAGATCGCCGAGAAGCGCGAGGCCGCCGACCGCAACGCCATGCTGGCCAAGCGCCGCAAGCGGATCTCCCTGGAGAACTTCGACCAGGCCGTGGCCGAGGGCAAGATCGACACCCTCAACCTCATCATCAAGGGCGACGCCTCCGGTGCCGTCGAGGCACTCGAGGACTCCCTGCTGGAGATCGAGGTCGGGGAGGACGTGCAGCTGCGCGTCATCCACCGCGGCGTGGGTGCGATCACCCAGAACGACGTCAACCTGGCCACCGTGGACAATGCCATCATCATCGGCTTCAACGTCCGCCCGGCCGAGCGCGTCGCCGACCTCGCCGACAAGGAGGGCGTGGACATGCGCTTCTACTCGGTGATCTACGACGCGATCGACGACATCGAGGCAGCGCTCAAGGGCATGCTCAAGCCGGAGTACGAGGAGGTCCAGCTGGGCAGCGCGGAGGTCCGCGAGGTCTTCCGCTCCTCCAAGTGGGGCAGCATCGCCGGTTCGCTGGTCCGGTCCGGGCTCATCCGCCGCAACGCCTCGGCCCGCCTCGTGCGGGACGGCGCCGTGGTGGCCGGGAACCTCAAGATCGAGTCCCTGCGCCGGTTCAAGGACGATGCCACCGAGGTCCGCGAGGGCTATGAGTGCGGTATCGGCCTGGGCGGCTTCAACGACATCAAGGAAGGCGACGTCATCGAGACCTTCGAGATGCAGGAGAAGCCGCGCGCCTGATGCGCGTCCGACACGGAAGAAAGGACTGAAGTCCCATGGCCGATCCGGCACGCGCGGGCCGACTGGCCCAACGCATCAAGGTGCTGGTCGCCGAGGCCCTGCGCAAGCGGGTCAAGGACGACCGGACGGAGTCGATCACGATCACCGAGGTGCGGGTCACCAACGACCTGCAGCACGCCACCGTGTACTACACGGTGCTCGGTGACGGCACGGCCGCGGAGGGTGCCCGGGAGGTCCTCGAGACCCACCGGGGCGCCATCCGGCACGAGGTCGGCCGCCAGCTGACCATCCGGCTGGTGCCGACCCTGGAGTTCGTGGCCGACGAGGTCCCCGAGGCAGCCGCACACCTCGAGAAGGTCCTCCAGCAGGCGAAGGAACGCGACGCCGAGCTGGCCCGCCAGCGGCAGAACGCCGCCTTCGCGGGCGAGGCCGACCCCTACCGCACGGACGGGGACGAGGACAGCGCCCGGTGAGCCGGGAGTTGCCCGAGGGCGCTCCCGGCACCTCCGCCTCCGGCCTGGTGCTGGTGGACAAGCCGGCCGGCTGGACCTCCCACGACGTGGTCGGGAAGGTCCGCCGGCTGGCCGGCACCCGGAAGGTCGGCCACGCCGGCACCCTCGACCCCATGGCCACGGGCCTGCTCGTGGTCGGCTTCAACAAGGCCACCCGGCTGCTCACGGCCATCACCGGGTCCGACAAGACCTACCTGGCCACCGTGCGGCTCGGCCAGAGCACGGTCACCGACGACGCCGAGGGCGAGATCCTGCAGACCAGGCTCGCCAACGCCGTCACCGAGGACCGGGTGCGTGCGGCGATGCTCCCGCTGACCGGTGCGATCCAGCAGGTGCCCTCGACCGTGTCCGCCATCAAGGTGGACGGCCGCCGCGCCTACGACCGGGTCCGCTCGGGTGAGGACATCACCCTCCGGGCCCGGCCGGTCACCGTCCGCCGCTTCGAGCTGACCGGGTTCCGGCGCCTGGACGGCGGGCGGGTCGTGGACCTGGACGTGGAGGTCGACTGCTCCTCCGGTACCTACATCCGGGCCCTGGCCCGGGACCTCGGCGAGGCGCTGGACACCGGGGGACACCTGACGGTGCTGCGCCGCACCGCCGTCGGGCCGTTCTCGGTGGACGACGCCGTGACCATCGAGCAGCTCGGGGAGCGGTTCACCGCGACGGACCTGTCCGAGGCCGCCGCCGGGCTGTTCCCCGTCCGCCGGCTGACCCAGGACGAGGCGGTGGAGCTGTCCTTCGGCCGGCGGATCACCGCGACCGGCCACGAGGGCACCGTGGCGGCGCAGGCGCCGGACGGGGCCGTCGTCGCGCTCCTCAGCGACCGGGACGGCCGGGCCAAGCCGGAGATCGTGTTCGCACCGGCCGCCTCCGGCGGTGCCCCGTGATCTTCGATGCCTGGTTCTGGGCGGGGACGGTCGTGTGCGCCGTCTCCCTGCTGATCTGCGTCGTCATGACGGTGCTGCGGCGCTTCCCGGACGACGCCTCGATCCTCTCCATCGCCGCCGTCGAGCTGTTCCTGCTCGTCTACGGCATCGGCGCGGCATTCCGGATGTCCGGCGGTGAGCCGGTGAGCGGAGCCGCCTGGGAGTTCTGGGGATACGTCCTCACGGCGCTCGTGGTGCCCCTCGTCGCCTTCGTCTGGGCCGTGACGGACAAGACCCGCTGGTCCAACCTGGTGATGGCCGCCGTCGGCCCCACCATCTTCGTGATGCTGTACAGGATGCAGGTGATCTGGTTTGGCTGAGAAGGTCCTCGAATCCGGGGGCGCGCCCGTCCGGCCGAAGCGCAACCAGGGGCTGGGCCGCATCCTGGTGATGGTCTACGCGGTCTTCGCCCTGTCCTCCTTCGCCCGGTCGCTGTACCAGCTCGCCACGGGGTTCTCCGCCGCCCCGCTGGCCTACCTGCTCTCCGCCTTCGCGGCCGCGGTGTACATCGTGGCCACGCTGTCCCTGGCGCGCTCGGGACGCACCGCCTGGTACGTCTCGCTGGTCGCCGTCCTGGTGGAACTGGTCGGGGTGCTCGGCGTGGGCCTGTGGACCGTGCTGGATCCGCAGCTGTTCGCGGACGACACCGTGTGGAGCCATTTCGGCGCCGGCTACGGCTACGTCCCGCTCGTGCTGCCCCTGCTCGGCCTGGCCTGGCTGCTCACGCACCGTGATGATGTCGCAGGCCGCGCCGGAGCGGGTGGATAATGTTCAAGGTCCCCGGAATCCCGTGGACCTGAAGGACCGGCGAGGCGAAGGGACCGCAGTGCACTACTGGGACGGGCTGGCCGAGGTGCCCCCAGGACTCGAGCCGTCCGTCGTCACCATCGGGAACTTCGACGGCGTGCACCGCGGCCACCGGCAGGTGCTCGAGCACGTCGTCTCCACGGCCCGGTCCGCCGGGCAGTGCGCGATCGCGATCACCTTCGACCCGCACCCGCGCGTGGTGCACCGGCCCAATGAGCCGCAGGAGTCCATCACCGACCTGCAGGAGAAGTCCCGCCTGCTGGCCCAGGTGGGCCTCGACGGCCTGGTCGTCATCCACTACACCCTCGAGTTCGCCCAGCAGAGCCCCGAGGAATTCGTCCGCAACGTCATCGTCCACGCCCTCCATGCCCGCACCGTGGTGGTCGGGCGGGACGTCCGCTTCGGGTACCGCAACGCCGGCGACTTCGACACGATGTGCGCCCTCGGCCAGAAGTACCACTTCGACGTGGTGCCGGTGGCCGACTACGGCGAGGACCGCCGGTGTTCCTCCACCTGGATCCGGGACGCGCTGCGCGCCGGGGACGTCTCCGAGGCCGCCGGCGTGCTCGGCCGGAACCACCGCGTCCACGGTGAGGTCGTCCACGGCTTCGCCCGCGGCCGGGAGCTGGGCTTCCCCACCGCCAACCTCTCCGACGAGGTCCAGGGCATGATCCCGGCCGACGGCGTGTACGCGGGCTGGCTGCACGAGGAGTCCGGGCGCCGCTGGCCGGCCGCCATCTCCGTGGGTTCCAACCCGACCTTCGACGGGGTCTCCCGCGTGGTCGAGGCCCACGTGATCGACCGGCCGCACGAGGCCGTGGAGGACTTCGACCTGTACGGCCAGCAGGTCGCGGTCGAGTTCGTCGAGCGGCTGCGCGGCATGGTCGCCTTCGAGGGCATCCCGAAGCTGGTCGAGCAGATGACCGACGACGTCGACCGCACCCGTCAGGTCCTGGCCGTCCCCTCGTGAGTTCCGTCCCCCCGCGCCCGACGTCCGCCCCCCGGCTGACGGAGGCCGCCCGGCTCCAGCTGGGCGAGGCGTTCCGCTCCTCCGGCCGGTGCTACGACGCGATCCGGCCGTCCTATCCGGCCGGCGTGGTGGACTTCCTGGTCCCCGCCGGCGCCCGGACGGCCGTGGACCTCGGGGCCGGCACGGGACTGTTCACCGCGCTGCTGGACGCGCACGGCCTGGAGGTGACCGCCGTCGATCCCTCCCCGGCGATGCTCGAGGTCCTGCAGGCCGCACTGCCGCGCGTGCGCACCGTGCAGGCCGGGGGCGAGAGGACCGGGCTGCCGGACGGCTGCGCGGACGTGGTGACCGCCGCACAGGCCTGGCACTGGATCGACCCCGGGGCCGGCGCGCGGGAGGCGGCGCGGCTGCTGGGGGGCCGGCGGGGTGCGGGCGTGCTGGGCATCGTCTCCAACCAGCTGGACACCTCGGTGCCCTGGGTCCACCGGCTCAGCCGGATCATGCACGCCGGCGACGTGCACCCGCCGCGGCAGCCCCCGGACGTGGGGGAGTCGTTCACGGCACCCGAGGGCCGGTGGTGGCACTGGACCCAGCCGATCACCCCGGAGGGGCTGCACGACCTGATGGCCACGAGGTCCTACCACCTGCGCGCCACGGACGCCGTGCGGGAGCGGATGCGCGCCAACCTGGACTGGTACCTCCTCGAGCACCTGGGTCACGCGCCCGGAGAACCGCTGGACCTGCCCTACGTGACGAGCGCGTGGCGGTGCGAGGTCCGGCCCCTCTGATAGGATGGACGGCTGGCGCCCGCTGCAGTCCGCGGTGGCGGGACCGTCCTCTCTGATCGCGGCACAACTCATGAGGAGTTCGCGTGGCACTCGACCCCGCCGTCAAGACGTCCATCATCAAGGAATACGCCACCCACGAGGGTGACACTGGTTCCCCCGAGGTCCAGATCGCCGTGCTGTCCCGGCGCATCAAGGACCTGACGGAGCACCTGAAGTCGCACAAGCACGACCACCACACCCGCCGCGGCCTGATGGCCCTGGTCGGTCGCCGTCGTCGCATGCTCGGCTACCTCGAGAAGACCGACATCGCGCGCTACCGCGCCCTGATCGAGCGTCTGGGCCTGCGTAAGTAACGTGACGTAGGGGCGGTGGTCCGCGTGGGGGTTTCCCCCCAGCGGGTCGCCGCCTCTAGTCTTATCCGGGGGACCGCGCCGTGCGCACGCCCCCCACCATCTCTATCCATGCCCGCTCACGAGTCGCCGTTCGCGGTCCTCGACAGTGGCCTCCGGAACCCAAGCGTCCGGGGGCTTCGATCGAAGACCGGGTGGTGACGCGGCGGGCCGCTACGAAAGGACACCCACCCATGGAGGGTCCCGAGATCCAGTTCGCCGAAGCCGTCATCGACAACGGTTCCTACGGCCAGCGCGTCGTGCGCTTCGAGACGGGCCGCCTGGCCCAGCAGGCCGCCGGTGCGGCCATGGTCTACATCGACGAGGAGACGTCGATGCTGTCCGCCACCACCGTCGGCAAGTCCCCGCGCGAGGGCTTCGACTTCTTCCCGCTCACCGTGGACGTGGAGGAGCGGATGTACGCCGCCGGCCGCATCCCCGGCTCCTTCTTCCGGCGTGAGGGCCGTCCGACCACGGACGCCATCCTCACCTGCCGCCTGATCGACCGTCCGCTGCGCCCGGCCTTCACCAAGGGCATCCGCAACGAGGTGCAGGTCGTCGTGACCGTCACCTCGATCGCCCCGGACGAGATCTACGACACCGTGGCCATCAACGCCGCGTCCATGTCCACCCAGCTTTCCGGCCTGCCGTTCTCCGGCCCGATCGGCGGCGTGCGCGTCGCCCTGGTCGACGACGGCGCCGGCAACCGCCAGTGGGTCGCCTTCCCGAAGCACTCGCAGCTGGAGAACGCCGTGTTCAACATGGCCGTGGCCGGCCGCGTGGCCGGTGACGACATCGCCGTGATGATGGTCGAGGCCGAGGCCACCCCGGGCGTCTGGAGCCTGGTCAAGGACCAGGGTGCCACCGCCCCCACCGAGGAGATCGTGGCCGAGGGCCTCGAGGCCGCCAAGCCGTTCATCAAGGCCCTGTGCGAGGCGCAGGCCGACCTGGCCGCCCGCGCGGCCAAGGCCCCGGTGGACGTCCCCGTCTTCAAGGACTACGAGGACGACGCCTACGCCGCCGTGGAGGAGTTCGCCACCGCCCGGCTGACCGAGATCTACTCGATCGGTGACAAGCAGGAGCGCCAGAACGCCTCCGATGCCTACCACCTCGAGGTCATCGAGGCACTGACCGGCGAGGGTGCCGCCTTCGCCGAGCGCCGCCAGGAGGTCGCCAAGGCCTACGGTGCCGTCACCAAGCAGGTGGTGCGCCAGCGCATCCTCAAGGACCAGGTCCGCATCGACGGCCGTGGCCTGACGGACATCCGCAAGCTGACCGCCGAGGTCGAGGTCCTGCCGCGCGTGCACGGCTCCGCCATCTTCGAGCGCGGGGAGACCCAGATCATGGGGGTCACCACGCTGAACATGCTCAAGATGGAACAGCAGATCGACTCGCTGGCCCCGGAGACCTCCAAGCGCTACATCCACCACTACAACTTCCCGCCGTACTCCACCGGCGAGACCGGTCGCGTGGGTTCCCCGAAGCGCCGCGAGATCGGCCACGGCGCCCTGGCCGAGCGTGCCATCGTGCCCGTGCTGCCGTCCCGCGAGGAGTTCCCCTACGCCATCCGCCAGGTCTCCGAGGCCCTGAGCTCCAACGGCTCGACCTCCATGGGCTCGGTCTGCGCCTCGACCCTGTCGATGCTCAACGCCGGCGTGCCGCTGAAGGCCCCCGTGGCCGGCATCGCCATGGGCCTGGTCTCGGACACCGTGGACGGCCAGACGCGCTACGCGGCCCTGACCGACATCCTCGGTGCCGAGGACGCCTTCGGTGACATGGACTTCAAGGTGGCCGGCACCTCCGAGTTCGTCACCGCGATCCAGCTGGACACCAAGCTGGACGGCATCCCGGCCTCCGTGCTGGCTGCCGCCCTGACCCAGGCCCGTGAGGCCCGGCTGCACATCCTGGGTGTCCTGAACGCCGCGATCGACACCCCGGACGAGATGAGCCAGTACGCGCCGCGGATCATCGCCATCAAGATCCCGGTGGACAAGATCGGTGCGGTCATCGGCCCCAAGGGCGCCATGATCAACCAGATCCAGGACGACACCGGCGCGGACATCTCCATCGAGGACGACGGCACCGTGCTGATCGGCGCCACCGAGGGCTCGCAGGCCGAGGCCGCCCGGTCGGCGGTCAACGCCATCGCCAACCCGCAGGTCCCCGAGGTCGGTGAGCGCTACCTCGGCACCGTGGTGAAGCTGACCACCTTCGGCGCCTTCGTCTCCCTGACGCCGGGCAAGGACGGGCTGCTGCACATCTCGGAGCTGCGGAAGATCAACGAGGGCAAGCGCGTCGAGGACGTCGAGGACGTCGTCGAGGTCGGCCAGAAGATCCAGGTGGAGATCACCAAGATCGACGACCGCGGCAAGCTCTCCCTGGCCCCCGTGGTCGAGGACGGCGCCTCGTCCGAGGGCGGGGCCGGCTCCGAGGAGTCCGAGGGCACCGACCAGGAGGGCTGACCCTCCGTCCCGCCGGTCCTCCCCGGACATCCCGGCGACGGCGCAGCCCGGCCCCGGCCGGAGCCGTGACCGAGGCGGGACCCACGAGGGGGCAGGGCGTCCAGACAGGCCGGTGGGCCGCACGAGGGTGCGGCCCACCGGC
>JAPFFX010000402.1 GCA_026645375.1 Citricoccus sp. WCRC_4
CCGATCTCTAAAGAGCTCCAGACCCCCAGGAAAATGCCCTCGTTCAATGCAACAGGACCCGGCACCCAGATAGTCGCCAAGAAGGCTCGATAAAGGTCATCCTGCCTCTTAAAGGTGCGCGTGATGACAGAAAGCCCCAGTCAACACCACGGCTGGTGCCTTCACCACCGCTGATCGTGCTGGTGCGCGCAACGACACTGGCCCGAGACCCCCAGTAGAAGCCAGGACGTGGAATGCACACCCCGGACCGCTCCTGGAGGTGCGCGGTGGGGTTTGATCGATACGGCCGGATCCCGTCCGGGCCGGCGTGTAGCGGCCAGTACAGAAAGGGGTGGCCGGTCCGGAAGTGCTTCCGGTCCGGCCACCCCCTTCATGGAGAGCGGATCGTCGTGCGGGTCAGGCGTCGATGATGTTGTGCTCGGGGCCGAAGCCGAACTTCGTGATGTTCTCGACGCTGTCCTCGCCGACCACCAGGATGTCATGCTCGCGGTAGCCACCAGCCCCGGGCTCACCGTCCATCACGGTGATCATCGGCTCCATCGAGACGACCATGCCCGGCTCCAGGACGGTCTCGATGTCCTCGCGCAGCTCCAGCCCGGCCTCGCGGCCGTAGTAGTGGGACAGCACGCCGAAGGAGTGCCCGTACCCGAAGGTGCGGTTCGGCAGCAGGCCGTAGCCGATGTAGATCTCGTTGAGCTCGGCGGCGATGTCCTTGCAGACGGCGCCCGGCTTGATGAGCTCGAGGCCGCGGCGGTGCACCTCGACGTTCACGTTCCACAGGTGCAGGCTGGCCTCATCCGGTTCGCCGAGGAACATGGTGCGCTCCAGGGCGGTGTAGTAGCCGGAGGTCATCGGGAAGCAGTTCAGGGACAGGATGTCACCGCGCTGCAGCTTGCGGGTGGTGGCCCAGTTGTGGGCGCCGTCGGTGTTGATCCCGGACTGGAACCAGACCCAGGTGTCGCGGACCTCGCGGTGGGGGAAGGTCCGGGCGATCTCGTGGGTCATGGCCTCGGTGCCGATCAGGGCGACCTCGTACTCGGTGATGCCCTCGCGGATGGCGGCCTTGATGGCCTCGCCGCCCAGGTCGCCGATGCGGGCGCCGTGCTTGATGACCTCGATCTCCTCCGCGGACTTGATCATGCGCTGGCGCATCGCGGGCACCGAGACGTCGGTCAGCTCGGCACCGGGGAACGCGTCCTGGATGCGCTGGCGGACCATCAGCGGCAGGGCGTCGTCCTCGACGCCGATGCGCTGCGGGGAGACCCCGGCGCGCTTCAGGGCCTCCTGCAGGCCGTAGTAGAAGTTGTCGCGCTTCCAGTCGGTGTAGACGATGTTGTCCCCGTAGCTGGTGCGCCACGGCATGCCGGCGTCGATGTTGGCGGTGACCGTGACCGACTCGTTCTGGGTCACGACCAGGGCGTAGTTGCGGCCGAAGGTCGTGTAGAGGAAGTCGGAGTAGTACTTGATGCCGTGGTAGCTGGTGAGGATCGCGGCGTCCATGCCCTGCTCGGCCATGATCTGGCGCAGGCCGGTCAGGCGGCGCTCGAACTCGGCGTCGGAGAAGGTCAGCTGCTGCTTCTCTCCGTTGTGCAGGGTCTTCAGTCGCTCCAGCTCGGAGACGGAGTTCACGGCGTTCGAGGTGGTCGTCATAGGGATCTCCTTGGGTCAGGGGCCGCGGTGCGGCGGGATCCGTGGTTCTTCACGGTCTGTTCGGGTCTTGCCGGTTGCATTGAATGCAACCCGGTTGCATTGATTGTTACCTGTGGTCCAGGTCACGTCAAGGGGTTGCGAGGACTTCTTTGTCCCGGGCCGGAGACAGGCCGAGTTCGGCCGAGATCTCCTGGGAGAGGTCTGCCACGACCTGGTCGAACAGGAGCTCTCCCTTGACGGCGTCGGAGCCGTCGGGGGCGGACAGGCAGCCTGTTGCGGGCGTACGGCCGGGGACGACGGGAAGGCGGTCGAAGCGCGGCAGGTCTGCCGGCGGGTGGCTCACGGCCCGGCCCATGTCCACGAGCTCCGGCCACAGGTGGAGCATGAGGGACGTCTCGAGGACGCCCCCGTGCTCGATGTCCCAGCCGGGGAAACCGTCCGGGTACACCGCGCCCAGGGTCTGGTCCGAGACGAAGTCCCAATACGACAGCAACAGGACGCATTGCTCCGCATCGGCTCCCAGGCCGAGGTCCCGCAGGGCGAGGTCCACGCCCTCGTAGAGGAATTGGTAGTTCTCGTAGTGTCCGTTGAGGATCACCAGGTTCTGGATGCCCTGGCCCAGGAACCCGGTCACGAGGTTCCGCGTCATGGCCACGAGGGCCTCCGCGTCCAGGCTGACGGTCCCGGGCAGGTGGTTGCCGCCACCGGACTTCTGCTGCGACTTGTAGCCGTAGGTGAACGGCTCGGCGACCTTGGCACCGGTCTGGCGGGCCACGGCCTCGGCGATCGTGGTGGACAGGGTCGCATCGGTGCCCAGGGGCAGGTGTGGTCCGTGCTGTTCGAACGCGCCGGCCGGCAGGATCACCGTGGCGTGCCCGGAGGTGACCCAGTCCCGGTAGGTATGGGCGTCCAGGTGGGCCAGGCGGACGGCGCCGGAGGTGGAGGTGATGGTCATGAGCGAGCGTCCCTTCCATTGGGGCGGGGGTGGTTGAGGTCCTGGGCGGGGACGAGGGTCCCGGGCCCGACGCCCCGCCGCGGATCGACGCGCGGGATGCCGTGCTCGTCACAGTGCTCGTCCTCGGGCCGGTGCGCCGGGTCGTTGATCTCCTGCTCGAGCTGGCGCGTCTCGGCGTCCCGGGCCCTGAGGCGCCGGATGAGGTTGGCGATCATCAGCACGATGACGAAGGAGAACGGGAAGCCGCCGATGATCGTGCCGGTCTGGACCGTGTCGACCGCGTCGACGCCGCCGATGGAGAGCAGCACCAGGGCCACCGTGGCGATGCTCGCCACGAGGATGACGCGGAACCAGGGGCCGGACTTCTTCGGGGCGGAGACGAACTCGGCCAGCGCGTAGGTCCCGGAGTCGAGGCTGGTCACGTAGTACGTGGCCACGAGGACGGTGGCCACGATGATCAGCAGCGTGCCGATCCACGGGATCATCTCCAGCATGGAGAACAGGGCCGATGAGGTGTCCGCGGCCGCGTCGGCGGAGATCTGTCCGGACTCGTTGTCGTAGTGGATGCCGGCCGAGCCGATGACGGCCACCCACACCATGACGATCAGCGAGGGGATGATCGTCACCCCGAGCACGAACTCGCGGATGGTGCGCCCACGGGAGATGCGGGCGATGAACCCGGCCACGAAGGGTGAGAAGGCGATGACCCAGCACCAGATGAACACGGTCCACCAGCCGTTCCAGCTGTCCTGCCAGTCCGCGAGCGGGGCGCCGGCGGTCTCGGCGCCGGTCCAGAAGCTCATCGGCACGAAGTGGTAGAAGAAGGAGCCGAAGGTCTGGGACATGTTCGACAGGATGTAGACCGTCGGGCCGAAGACGAAGACGCCGATGACCAGCACGATGCTGAGGATCGAGTTGGTCTCACTGATCCGCTTCATGCCCTTGTTGACGCCCAGGAAGGCGGAGACGGCGGTCAGGCCGCCCAGGACCAGGATGATGACGGCCCATGCCACGGGGCCGGACTCGAACGGCAGGACCTGGGTGGCTCCCGAGGTGAACTGCATGGCCGCGAAGCCGAAGGAGGTGGCCAGGCCGAGGACGGTGGCGATGATCGCCAGCAGTTCCACCACGACGCCGGCCGGGCGCTGGATGCGCTTCGGCAGGATGTCCACGGTCGCCTCGCGGAACGTCAGGGTCTTGCCGAGGTTGTGGTGGGAGTACGCCAGGCAGACGGCCACGACGCAGTACATGGCCCAGGCGGTCAGGCCCCAGTGGAAGTAGGTCCAGACGATGCCACCCTCGCCGGGGTTGGTCCCGGTGGGGATGACCGGGGTCTCCTCGCGCAGGAGGATGGGCTCGGCCAACGACCAGAAGATGAGGCCGATGCCCTGGCCGCACGCGAACAGCATGGAGTACCAGGCGAACTTGCTGTGCTCGGGCCGCGCCTTGGGGCCGCCCAGCCGCACTCGGCCGATCCTGCTGATGCACAGCCAGGCGCAGACGGCGACGGCGATCAGGGAGTAGGCGACGAACCACCACGTGAACCCGCCCGTGACGAAGGTCCGCAGGCTGTTGATCAGGGCGGCGGCGCCGTCTGGGTTGATGGTGACCGCCAGGACGGCGGCGATGATCAGCACCGGGGGGAGGATCATGATGATCGCCCGGTCCAGCGGAGGGATGACCCGGCCGCGGAACCGGGGGAGGTCGACCGTGCGGGGCCGGTCGGCCCCGTGGTGCTGTTCGGCCTGGTCGGGGGTCGTGGGAATCGGATCGGCGACGCTGGTGGTCGTCTCCGTGGAAGACTGGCGATGCTCGGACATGAGGCCCCTTGATCAGCCCGGCGCGAGGCCGGGGGATGGTGGGTGAGTCGTGGCGCCTCGTCGAGGCGAGGCCACTGTTGCACTCGAGACAACTGAGTTGCATTGAGTTTGACAGTGATGTGCATCACGGTCAAGGGGTCTTCCCCCGCTCCCTCGTCGCCCCGGATTCGGGGGCCCGGTGGCCACCGCCGGGATGATGCCCGGTGTGACGCCTGTTCAGACCTGTCGCCGGCCGCATCGTTGTGGTTGGATCTGCTCGATCAGGCCCATACGCCATGGTCCCTGCCGGGACAACCCCACGGGAGGATCCCATGTCCCGCTCGACCTCGAGACCTCACCCCCCTCGCCGGAACGGTGGCCCACGGTGAGTGCGCCACACCGGGGAGCCACCGAGACGGGCCCGTTCAACCGCAGGCTCGCGCTGCTGCTGTCGATGGCGATGTTCGTGCTCGTCGTCGACACCTCGATCATGAACGTGTCCATCTCCGCAGTGGTCCATGACATCGACACGACCGTCAGCGGCCTGCAGTCGACGATCGCGCTCGAGGCGTTGGTGTCCGCCGCGTTCATCCTCATCGGCGGCAAGGTCGGTGACCTGATCGGGAGGAAGCGGGCCTACGTCATCGGACTCGTCTTCTACGCGGTCGGTGCCGTGGCGATGACGCTGGCCCAGGACCTGCTCCCGATCATCGTCTTCTGGGCGGTGATCGGCGGCCTGGGGGCCTCCCTGCTGCTTCCCTCCATGCAGTCGCTGGTCCACGGCAACTTCGAGGGGGACTCCCAGAAGCGGGTCTATGCCCTGGTCGGGGCCTCGGCGGCGATCGCCGCAGCGGTCGGCCCGCTGCTGGGGGGCTTCATCACCACGTTCCTGTCCTGGCGGGTCGCCTTCCTGCTCGAGGCCCTCATCATCGCGGTCGTCCTGATCGGCATCAAGGCCGTGCACGACGTCCCCTTCACGGGGCCCAGGACCCTGGACGTCTTCGGGTCGGTGCTGTCCATCGTGGGCATGGGGGGAATCGTGCTGGGGATCCTGGTCTGGCAGGAAGGCGGCGGTCCGGTCGGCGCGCTCCTGACCGTGGGGGCCGTCGGACTGGCGAGCCTGGTCTACTGGCTCAGGTCACGCAAGCGCCACCACAGGCCGGCGCTGCTGGACCCGGACCTGTTCCGGGCGGAGGGCTTCCGGTTCGGCGCCACGGGGCAGATGCTGCAGCAGATCGCCCTCGGCGGCACCATGATCGTGCTGCCCATCTACCTGCAGATGGTCCTCGGGTACAACGCCCTGCTGTCCGGATTGTCGATCGCGCCACTCTCCCTGACGATGTTCGCGGTCGCCATGCTCGCTGGGAAGTCATCCAGGCTGCCCCGACCGGCCGCCACCATCAGGTGGGGCTTCCTGCTCCTGGTGCTGGGACTGCTGGTGATCGTGCCCGTCGTGCCGCGCGCCGATTCGGGATGGTGGCTGCTGCCTCCGCTGGTCATCGCCGGATGCGGTCTCGGCCTGCTGGTGTCCCAGCTCAACAACTACACCTTGTCGCCGATCTCCGACGAACGGGTCAGCGAGGCGGCCAGCGTGAACTCCGCGGCCGGGTCCTTCGGCCTGTCCTTCGGGCTCGCCTTCGCCGGAGGCATCATGCTGGCGGCACTGTCGATCCTCTTCACCAGCATGGCCATGTCGAGTACCGTCCTGCCACCCGAGGAGCAACAGCAGGTGGCCCACGTCCTCGAGAGCGATGCACAGGTGATGAGCAACGCCCAGCTCGAGGAACTCCTGTCCGGGCAACCGCAGGAGTACGCGGAAGAGATCATCCGCATCAACACGGACACGCGCCCGATCGCCCTGCAGGTCGCCCTGCTCGTGCCGATCCTCGCCGGCCTGCTGGGCCTGTTCAACGCCTTCCGCATGATGCGATTGCCGGATCCCCAGTCCACCGGCGGGGGAGAGGCCACGATCCTCGGGTGACGGGCGGGCCTAGAGCGCGGCGCGGACCATCTGCTCGAAGTGGCCCACGTGGTCGGCGGCCAGTGACTCCGCGCCCTTCGCATCGCCGGCGAGGATGGCCCGGATCAGCCCGCTGTGTTCCGTGATGTGCTCCTCGACGGCGGGAAGGCGGTCCAGGACCATGCACCAGATGCGGGTGGCGAGGTTGTCGAGGCGGGTCAGCGACTCCTGGAGGTGGTGGTTGCCGGCAGCGCGGTAGATGAGCCGGTGCACCTCGAGGTCGTATTCCATCAGCTCGCGCCGCGACTTGGTGCCGTCCAGTGCCTCGAGTCCCTCCGCGACGTCCTGCAGCTCCGCGCGCAACACGTCGTTGGTGGTCAGCGCCGCCTTGCGGGCCGCGAGGGGTTCGAGCAGCTGCCGGACCTCGGAGATCGCCGCCAGCTCCGTGATGTCCACCGCGGTGGCGAAGGTGCCCCGGCGGGGGAATGACGCCACGAGGTGGTCGATCTCGAGTCGCTTCAGCGCCTCGCGGACCGGCGTGCGGCCGAAGCCGAGCTCCTCCGCGAGACGGGCCTCGTTGATCGGCTCGCCCGGGGCGATGTCCAGCATGATCAGCCGGTCCCGGATGGTCCGGTAGGCCTGTTCGGCCAGGGACAGGCCGCTGGGGGCGGTGTCGACCTGGGTGCTCATAAGGCTCCAATCCGTCATTTTCGCGAGGGGTCTTGACCTCGTGTGATCTCCATCATAGTCTGCGTTGCAGGTTGATATATCAGTTATCGACAATAGATCCACAAGAGCGAGGAGCAGACATGGCGCAGACCGCAGCGGCTACGCAGGTGCCGGTTGAGTTGACGTCGTCGTTGGCTGAGTTGGACCCGGAGATCACCGGGCACATCGACGCGGAGTTGGCCCGCCAGCGTGAAGGCCTGGAGATGATCGCCTCCGAGAACCACACCGCTGCGGCGGTGATGCAGGCCCAGGGCTCGGTGCTGACGAACAAGTACGCCGAGGGCTACCCGGGCAAGCGGTACTACGGCGGTTGTGAGCACGTGGACGCGATCGAGACGATCGCGATCGAGCGGGTCAAGGCACTGTTCGGCGCCGAGTTCGCCAACGTGCAGCCGCACTCCGGCGCCCAGGCCAATGCCTCGGTGATGCACGCGCTGATCCGGCCGGGGGACAAGGTCCTGGGCCTGAACCTGGCCCACGGCGGTCACCTGACGCACGGGATGAAGATCAACTTCTCCGGCCGGCTCTACGACATCGTGGCCTACGGGGTGGACGAGGACACCTACGAGGTGGACATGGACCAGGTCGCCGCCCTGGCCCGGGAGCACTCCCCGAAGCTGATCGTGGCCGGCTGGTCGGCCTACCCCCGGCAGCTGGACTTCGCCCGGTTCCGTCAGATCGCCGATGAGGTCGGCGCGTACCTTATGGTGGACATGGCGCACTTCGCCGGGCTGGTGGCCACCGGGCTGCACCCCTCCCCGGTCCCGCATGCCCACGTGGTGACCTCCACCACGCACAAGACCCTGGCCGGTCCCCGCGGCGGGATCATCCTGACCAACGACGCCGAGATCGCCAAGAAGGTCAACTCGGCAGTGTTCCCGGGACAGCAGGGCGGCCCGCTGGAGCACGTGATCGCCGGCAAGGCAGTCGCCTTCAAAATGGCAGCTTCACCGGAGTTCAAGGAACGCCAGCAGCGGACGCTGCAAGGTGCGCGGCTGCTAGCCGACCGCCTGCTGCAGGACGATGTGGCCGCGGCCGGCATCAGCCTGGTCAACGGCGGAACCGATGTCCACCTGGTGCTGGTGGACCTGCGCAACTCGGAGCTGGACGGTCAGCAGGCCGAAGACCGGCTGCACCGCGTTGGCATCACCGTCAACCGCAATGCCGTCCCGTTCGACCCCCGCCCGCCGATGGTTTCCTCCGGCCTGCGGATCGGTACACCGGCGCTGGCAACGCGTGGCTTCGGGGATGCGGAATTCACCGAAGTCGCCGACATCATTGCCACGGCTTTGACCCATGATCTGACCGAGGAACTGACCTCGGAGCTGCAGAGTCGGGTCACCGTCCTGGCCGACAAGTTCCCCCTCTACCCGAACCTGAACGCTGATACCTCGAACGGAGCACAGTAATGGCCGATCTGCTGCCTGAGCACCCGGATTTCCTGTGGCGGAATCCTGAGCCCAAATCGTCGTACGACGCCGTTATCGTCGGCGGCGGCGGACACGGCCTGGCCACCGCCTACTACCTGGCCAAGAACTTTGGCATGACCAACATCGCCGTGCTGGAGCGCGGCTGGCTGGCCGGCGGGAACATGGCCCGGAACACCACGATCATCCGCTCCAACTACCTGTGGGACGAGAGCGCGGGCATCTATGAGCACTCGCTGAAGTTGTGGGAGCAGCTGCCCGAGGAACTGGAATACGATTTCCTGTTCAGCCAGCGTGGTGTCATGAACCTCGCGCACACCCTGCAGGACGTGCGCGAGAGCATGCGCCGGGTGGGGGCCAACAAGCTCAACGGCGTGGACGCCGAGTGGCTGGACCCGCAGCAGGTCAAGGAACTCTGCCCCATCCTGAACATCAACGACAACATCCGCTACCCGGTGATGGGCGCGACGTACCAGCCGCGCGCCGGCATCGCCAAGCACGACCACGTGGCCTGGGCGTTCGCCCGCAAATGCGACGAACTGGGCGTGGACATCATCCAGAACTGCGAAGTCACCGGCTTCCTCAAGGACGGCAACCGTGTCACCGGCGTCAAGACCAACCGCGGCACGATCAACACCGAAAAGGTCGGCCTGTGCGCGGCCGGGCACAGCTCGGTCCTCGCGGAAATGGCCGGGTTCCGGCTGCCCATCCAGTCCCACCCCCTCCAGGCACTGGTCTCGGAACTGCACGAGCCCGTCCACCCGACCGTGGTGATGTCCAACCACGTCCACGTCTACGTTTCCCAGGCGCACAAGGGTGAACTGGTCATGGGCGCCGGCGTCGACTCGTACAACGGCTACGGCCAGCGCGGATCCTTCCACGTGATCGAGCACCAGATGGCAGCCGCCGTCGAACTCTTCCCGATCTTCGCCCGCGCTCACGTGCTCCGGACCTGGGGCGGGATCGTGGACACCACCCTGGACGCCTCCCCCATCGTCGGCACCACCCCGGTGGACAACATGTTCGTCAACTGCGGCTGGGGCACCGGCGGCTTCAAGGGCACCCCGGCGGCCGGGCTGACCTTCGCGCACACCATCGCCACCGGAACACCGCACACCCTCAACAAACCCTTTGCCCTCGAGCGCTTCGAAACCGGCGCCCTGATCGATGAACACGGCGCCGCCGCCGTGGCCCACTAGAAAGAGGTACGGACATGCTCCTGATCCCCTGCCCCAACTGCGG
>JAPFFX010000418.1 GCA_026645375.1 Citricoccus sp. WCRC_4
TCGTCCCGCTTGGCCTTGTCCACGCCCTGGTTCTTCAGCGGCAGCTCCACGTTGTCCCGCACCCGCATCCACGGGAACAGGGACCGGCCGTACTCCTGGAACACCACGGCCATGGACTTCGGCGGACCGGTGACCTTCTTGCCGTGCAGGGTGACCTCGCCGGCGGTGGGGGCCAGCAGGCCGGAGATGCACTTGAGCAGCGTGGTCTTGCCGGAGCCGGAGGGGCCCACCAGGCAGGCCAGCTGGCCCTGGGGCAGGTCGAAGGTGAGGTTCCGGACGGCCTCGATGTCGCCGCCGTCGGTGTGGTAGACCTTCTTCAGGTTGCGCACGGCCAGCATGGCCTCGCCGTCCGGCATGGTCTTGCCCACGGTGAGCAGGCCGTCGGGGGTCTCGGCCACGCCACCCTGCGAGGAGACGGTGCCTTCGGTGGAGATCTGGTCCGGGGTCATGTCCTCGGTCCCTTCCTGGGTGGGGATGGTCGGTTCGGAAGCGGGGATGCCGGCGGCGCGGTGATCGCCGGCGGGGGCGGAGTGCGGGTCAGGCTGCATTCTCGATCTCCCTCAGGCCGTGGTACCAGCGCAGCACCACGCGCTCGATGAGCTGGAAGATGAAGGACAGCAGCACGCCGATGATGCCCAGCAGCACGATGCCGGACCACATCTCCGGGATCGCGAAGGAACGCTGGAACTGCACGATGGTGAAGCCCAGGCCGGAGGACGCGGCGAACATCTCGGAGATGACCATCAGGATCAGCGCGATGGACAGCGACTGGCGGATGCCGGCCATGATCTGCGGCATCGCCGAGGGCAGGATCAGGTAGCGGACCCGGTTGAAGCCCTTGATGCCGTAGGTGTGGGTGGTGTCCGAGAGGACCTCGTCCATGGCGCGCACGCCCTCGATCGTGTTCAGCAGGATCGGCCAGACGGCGCCGGCGATGATCACCGCGACCTTCATGTCGTCGCCGATGCCGATCAGCAGCATCAGGACGGGGATCAGGACGGTGGGCGGGATGGCCCGGAAGAACTCCAGGGTCGGCTCGAGCAGCGCCCGCAGCCAGCGGATCGAGCCGATGAGCAGTCCGCCGACCATGCCGATGACGATCGAGCCGAGGATGCCCCAGAACAACCGGACCAGGGACGGGAAGACATCGGTGGTCATCCGGTCCCAGGTCCAGGTCTCCACGAAGGTCTCGGCCAGCAGGGCCGGGGTGGGGACGAAGAAGTTCTTCTCGCCGAACGCGGTGGCGAGGTACCAGATGACCAGCAGGATGACCGGCAGGCCGACGATGTACAGGAGGGACTTGAGGGTTTTCACTTGACGACCTCCGTACGCACCGAGGAGTGCCAGGACAGCACGCGCCGCTCGATCACGCGCATGACGATGTTGATGAGGACGCCGAGCATGCCGGTCGCCAGGATGAGGGCGTACATGGCCACGTAGGAGCCGCCGGACTGGGCCTTGGCGATCTCCGCGCCCAGGCCCGGGGTGCCGATGATCAGCTGGGCGGTGATCGCCAGGATCAGCGCGACGGCGGCGGCCAGGCGGATGCCCGTCATCAGGTACGGCAGGGTGGTCGGGAAGATGACGTACCGCAGGCGGGCCAGCGGGCCCAGGCCGTAGGACCGGGCGGTGTTCATGGCCACGTTGTCCACGTCGGCCACGCCGTAGAGGACCTGGATGAGGACCTGCCAGAAGGAGGCGTAGACGATCAGCAGCAACGCGGACTGGATGCTCACGCCGTAGAGCAGCACCGCCAGCGGGATCAGGGCCACCGACGGCACCGGGCGCAGGAACTCGATGGTCGAGTTCGTGAACCGGCGCAGGAACGTCGAGGATCCGATGACGAACCCGAGCACCGTGGCGGCCGTGACGGCGATGACCATGCCGAGGAACCACTGCAGCATCGTGTCCCCGACGGCCTCCCAGAAGGCGGCCAGCCCGAAGTTGCGGAACAGGTCCGCGATCGCGGCCGAGGCCGGGGGCAGGTAGGTCGGGTTCACCACGCCGGTCCGGGACACCAGTTCCCAGGTCAGCAGGAAGCCGAGCAGGCCCACCACGCCCAGCAACCGGGTGCCCCAGCCCCGCCGGGCCCGGCGCCGGGCCCGGCCCGGGCCGGAGCTCGTCCTGGAACCGGTGGCGCCGGACTGCGCCACGGACGTGGGCGGGGCGGCCGGATCCGGACGGGTGGGGATGTCGAGGGCGGCGACGGTGGCCGCGTCGACGTGCCGGCGGGTGTCACCCCGCCGCTGGTCGGGACGGGCGGCGGCCTCGAGGCGGTGCAACCGCTCGATCTCCGTCTCCCGCCGGGGGTCCCCGGACGCGTGTGGGCCGCGCGGGCCCGGTGCGCCGGAGGGCGTCTGGTCAGTCATCGCTCGAGGTGCTCCGCTCGTGACAGGGGGTTGTCATGCCGTGGTCTCCCGGAGGTCGGTGGCCTCCGGTGTGATGTGTCCCACAGCCTGCATCCAGACTAGACACTCGACCTTGATAGTTCAAGGTGTCAATGATTCTGAGTTCCAACGGATTGTCGGCGTTCGCCCCTGGGTCGCATCGGCCCGGGGCGATCCCTGCGGACGTCCAGAGGAACGTGCACGGGCAGTCGGCAGAATGGTCCCATGAACAGGCCCTCCACCACGAGTCGACACCGGGCGCGTCGGGACCCATCATGCTCGACCTGAACCTGATCCGCGTGCTCGCCGCGGTCATCGAGGAGGGAACCCTCACGGCGGCAGCGGACCGGCTGAACCTCACCCAGCCCTCGATCACCCACGCGGTGAACCGGCTCCGGCGCCTCACGGGCGACGACCTGTTCCGCCGGTCAGGACGCGGAGTCCGGCCCACCCGGGTGGCGCTGCAGCTCTACGCCGAGCTGGGGCACCTGCCGCGGGACGCCGACGCCGCCCTCGCCCGGCTCACCGTCTTCGACCCGTCCACGGCCGCGACTACGTTCCGGGCGGCCATGACCGACCTGGGCCAGGCCGCCTTCCTGCCCGCCCTGTCCTCCATGCTGGAGCGGGCTGCCCCGCGGGCCCGGCTGGACGTCCTGCCCCTGGACACGGACACCGCCGCCCGCGACCTGGAGGCCGGAGACATCGACCTGGCGATCGCCTCGATCCCGCTGGAGGGCCGGATCCGCTCGATGCCGATCACCCGGGACCGCTACGTGGGGGTCTCGCGCGCCGGGCGGTTCGGCACCGCCCCGACCCTGGACGCGCTGGCCCGCCTGCCGCGCGTCGTGGTCCGCGGGACGACCGGGCACACGATCGTGGAGTCGCGACTGCCTCCCCCGCCGCCCGGATCGGTCACCGTGGACGGGTTCTCCGGCATCCCGGCAGTCGTCTCCGGGACGGGACTGCTGGCCGTCGTCCCGGGCATCGTGGTCCCCGGGTGGACCGCGCGCTGGCCGCTGCACGCCTGGGAGCTGCCCCTGCCCGACGTGGAGACCACCGTGTTCATCCATGCCGCGCAGGGCGGTGCCACGGCCGCCGTGGACTGGTTCGTGGAACGCGCGGCGGCGGCGCTGCAGGACAGCCGGCCCGGAACCCTGGAGGAGCGGGGGCCGCTTCCATAGACCTCGCCTATGGGACGGGCGGGAAGATATCAGTGGTCCCGTGGGACACGGTGCGGTTCGATGGGGGGCACGTCCACCCGACCGAAGGAGTTCGTCATGGGCCCCCACGCGCATCCCACCCGCACCACGGACCGGCCCGGGCCGCGGCTGTCCCGCCGCACCCTGCTCATCACCGGTGCGGCCGCCCTCGTGGCCGGCACCGCCGCGGCCTGCGGCCAGGGCGAGCCCGCCGGCGGCAGCGCCACCTCGGGGGCCGCCGACGCCTCAGGGACCGGGTCCGGGGGCGGCGGGCTGAGGTCCGTCTCCGTCGCGGCGATCCCCATCGTGGACGTGGCGCCGCTCCACCTGGCCAAGGAGCAGGGCTTCTTCGAGGAGGCCGGCCTCGACGTCGCCATCGAGGCCACCTCCGGCGGCGCGATCTCGTTCCCCGGCGTCTCCTCCGGGCAGTTCGACTTCGCCTTCGGCAACGTGGTCTCGATGATGGTGGCGCGGTCGCAGGGTATCGGGCTCAAGTTCTTCTGCTCGGGGTCCACCACCACGGGAGAGCCCGGCAACGACAACGTGGCCCTCATCGCCGCCCCGGACTCCGGGTACGCGTCGATGACCGACCTGGCGGGCAAGACGCTCTCCTCCAACCAGCTCGCGAACATCGGTGACACCGCCTGCCGTCAGGCCATGGACAAGGCCGGGGGCGACGGCGGTTCGCTGGAGTTCATCGAGATGGCGTTCCCGGACGTCCAGGCGGCGCTGGAGAACGGGCAGCTCGATGCCGGCATCGTCGTCGAGCCCTTCGTCACCCCGGCGCTGAAGGCGGGGATGGTGGCGGTCAGCTGGCCGTACGCCGAGGCCAACCCGGAACTGGACACCGGTGGGTACTTCGCCAGCGAGGAGACCATCGAGAACGACCCGGAACTCGTGCGCTCCTTCCGGCAGGCTCTCGTCAAGGGCCTGGAGTACGCCCAGGCCAATCCGGACGAGGTCCGCCGGATCACCGGCACCTACGCGACGATCGAGCCGGAGGTGCTGGCCGAGATCAAGCTGCCGCGGTTCCGCGCGGAGTTCGACATGGCCGCCCAGGAGGAGCTGGCCGAGACGGCGCGCACGTACGGGACCGTCACGGGCGAGCTGTCCGTCCCGGACATGTTCGTCGAGCTCTAGGACCGCCCCGGACCACCCGGACCGACGCCGGCGCCCCGGTGCGGTGACATCTGCAGGAAGGACAGTCGCAATGCGAGTAGACGAGGCAGTGGGGACGGTCATCGGCCGGATGGGTGCCCGCAGGATGTTCGGCGTGGTGGGCAGCGGCAACTTCCGCGTCACCAACGCCATGGCCCGCGCCGGCGTGCAGTTCACCGCCTCCCGGCACGAGATGGGCGCGGCGTGCATGGCCGACGCCTACTCCCGCGCCACCGGCGAGCTGACGGTGCTGACCGTCCACCAGGGCTGCGGCTTCTCCAACGCCCTGACCGGCATCGGCGAGGCGGCCAAGGCCCACACCCCGCTGCTCGTCGTCACCGGTGACACCCCCGGGGACCAGAGGCAGAGCAACTTCTGGATCGACCAGGACAAGGTCGCCGAGGGCATGGGCGCCGTCCCGGAGCGCGTGCACTCGTCCGCCTCCGCCGTCCGGGACGTCGTCCGGGCGGTCACGACGGCGGTCGACCAGCGCCGCACGGTCGTGCTGTCCCTGCCCCTGGACCTGCAGAACGCCGAGATCCCGGAGCGGGACGTCGCGCGGCTGGAACAGGTGGCCCCTCCCTCGGGCCCGCTGCGCGCGGCGCCGGCCCCGGAGGCCGTCGAGCAGCTCGCCGGACTGCTGGCCGGGGCACGGCGCCCGGTGATCGTCGGCGGCCGCGGCGCCCGGGCCGCCGTCGGGCCCATCCGCCGGCTCGCCGAGGCCGCCGGAGCCCTGCTGACCACGAGCGCGGTGGGCCGGGGCCTGTTCCACGACGACGAGTGGCACCTGGACGTGATGGGCGGGTTCTCCACGGACGGGGCGGCCGAGCTGATCGCGGGCGCCGACGTCCTGGTCGCCTTCGGCGCGGCGCTGAACCGCTGGACCGCCCGGGGCGGGGAGTTGCTCAAGCAGGCCACGGTCGTCCAGGTCGACGACCGCGTCGAGGCCTTCGGGTTCCACTACCCGGTGGACGTCACCGTCCTCGGGGACTCCGCGCTGACGGCCGAGGCCACGACGGCGGCCCTGCAGGCACTCCGCACGGGTGCGGACGGCGCCGGCGGTGCCGGAGCGGGCGGTGCCGGGGCGGACGGCGCGGTCGGTTACCGGACGCCCGAGGTGGCCCGGACGGTGGCCGAGTCGCTGAACTGGTCGGACCAGCCCTTCGAGGACACCTCCGAGCCCGTGGCCCAGGGCGAGCCCGGCAGCGGCCGGATCGACCCGCGCACGCTGACCAATGTCCTGGACCGGATGCTGCCGATGGAACGGGTGGTCGTCCCGGACGGCGGCAACTTCAACGCCTATCCCGCCATGCACTTCCGGGTCCCGGACCATGACGGGTACTGCGTGCCGCTGGCGTTCCAGTCCATCGGCCTGGCCCTGTCGAGTGCCATCGGCGCCGCCGTCGCCCTGCCGGGCCGGGTGGCGATCGCCGGCGTCGGCGACGGGGGATTCATGATGTCCCTCGTGGAGCTGGACACGGCCGTGCGCCTGGGACTGCCGCTGGTGGTCGTGGTCTACAACGACAACGCCTACGGCGCCGAGGTCCACCACTTCGCCCACGAGACCGACGAGCTGGACACGGTGGTCTTCCCCGAGACGGACATCGCGGCGATCGCCGCCGGCTACGGCTGCCAGGCCCTGACCGTGCGGCAGGAGTCGGACCTGGAGGCGGTGCGGGCCTGGGTCGAGGGACCGCGGGACCGGCCCCTGGTGATCGATGCGAAGATCACGTCCTTCCCCTCCTGGGTGCTCGCGCACTCCTTCGAGGCCGGGGAGTAGGGCACCGCCCCCGGGGTTACTCCAGCAGCAGCGCCGGCTCCTCCATGATGGCGGCGACGTCGGCCATGAAGCGGGCGGAGAGGTCGCCGTCCACCACGCGGTGGTCGAAGGAGCCGCCCAGGGTGGTGATCCAGCGCGGGATGACCTCGCCGGAGACCACCCACGGCTTCTGCCGGATGGTCCCGAAGGCCACGATGGCGACCTCGCCGCGGTTGATGATCGGGGTACCGGTGTCGATGCCCAGGGCGCCGATGTTGGTGATCGAGATGGTCCCGTCGGCCATCTCGGCCGGCTGCGTCTTGCCGTCGCGGGCGCGCCTGGCCAGCTCCGTGAGCGCCATCGCCAGTTCCCGCAGGGACAGCTCGTTGGCGTTCTTGATGTTGGGCACCAGCAGCCCGCGCGGGGTGGCGGCGGCGATGCCGAGGTTCATGTAGTGCTTGACGAGGATCTCCTCGTCCGTCCAGGACGCGTTGACGTGCGGGTTGCGCGCCGCGGCCCAGATGACGGCCTTGGCCAGGATCAGCAGCGGCGTGACCTTGATGCCCTCGAACTCGCGGCTGGCCTTGAGCCGCTTGACGAACTCCATGGTCCGGCTGGCGTCCACGTCCACGTAGATGGAGACGTGCGGGGCGTCCCGGTAGGAGTCGGTCACGGCGGCCGCAGTGGCCTTGCGGACGCCCTTGACCCGGATCCGCTCGGTCCGTCGCTCGTTGTCCCCGGAGTCCGGCATCCAGAACGAGCCCGAGGTCTCGATGTTCGTCTCGCGCTCGGCCAGGTAGTTCTCGACGTCGGTCCGGGTCACCTCGCCGAACTGGCCGGTCGCGCGCACCTTGGTGAGGTCCACGCCGAGCTCCTTGGCGATCCGGCGCACCGGAGGCTTGGCCAGCACCCGCTCGAACAGCCCGGCGGCCTCGGCCTGGCGCTCCCGGCCGGCGGTCACCCAGTTCCCGACGGCGGCCGGCAGCTTCAGGCCCCGGCTCGCCTGGGCGGCGGGCCGGGGCGCCGGC
>JAPFFX010000126.1 GCA_026645375.1 Citricoccus sp. WCRC_4
GGGCCCGCACCTGTTCCTTCACGGTCTCCAGTCCGACCAGCGCGTCGAGCTCGGCCTGCACCTCGGACAGCGGCCGGGCCGGCCCGGGCCTCGCACCGATGAGATCGCCGACCAGGTCGTCAACGCGCTCCGAACCGTGCAGCTTGAGCTGATCGGCCAGATGGCCGATGGTTTCGCGCAGGTCGTCGAGCGGATTGCGGCTGGCAGCCATGCATCCACTGTAGTACCCGGTCCCCGACCGGGGTGAGGCTGACCTGACCAGTATCACCCCCCTTCGGCCGTAGTTCACACGACACAGGCAGTCTCCGTTGGATAATGCGGGCCCTGGCCGGAGAACAATGAGGAGATTATCCCCGCCGATGCGTGTCGTCCGTAGGTCGCAAGCTGGCAACCACCTGCCATACAAGTCCCCGTTATGGAGGAGCATGGATATCCCAGTTCTAGGTCGCAGGCCTTCCCTGCTCAGGGCCCAACCCTGCGCACCTCGGCCTGACTGTCCCACAAGCCGGTCCTCCACCGCACTACTCCCGTGAGAAACGAGATGATGCAGTTTCCCGTGTTTCTATGGTTTACCAATACGCGGTTACCCCGCCCGTAAAAAGGCCCCTACGGGTAGCTCAAGTGCTACATCTAATAGCACCTCTACTCACGGGGACATCGACGATAACCGTGTCCTGATCCGGTTCGGACATACTCTCCATAATCGGCGAGTGAGTAGGACGAGTTGAAACAGACGAGAGACGTCGTCGTGTTGTGTTTTCGGGTGTTTTTGCATGTCAGAATCGGGCTGCGACAGACAGGCCCCCGGGCATTGGACGTGAGGTCGGGAATACACATCGCCGTCCTGGGAGAATGGCGCAGAACCGAGCCCAAGCAACGAATCGCAAAGAACTTGATATTCTCGGACGATGGAGCTCGAACGGGACCCGCGCGGTGAACCGGCCACGGACCGCCTGAATTACACGGCCTACCGCCTGGGGCGAGCCTTGGACCGGTTCACGGAGAATCTGGCCCTGGCCCACGGTGTCACGCTGTCCCAGTTCCTCCTGCTCCAGGTCCTCGGGGAGGGCCTGCCGCTGTCCAACGCGCAACTGGGCCGCCGGACTTTCGTCAGTGCCCAGGCGGCGCACCTGGTGGCCAACGAACTCCTGGAGCTGGGTCTGGTGGAACGAGGCAGCCACCCGACGAACCGTAGGATCCGCCTGGTACAACTAACCGAAAAGGGCTGGCAGCTGGTCCAGGCCTGCACTGACGAGCTCCGGGCGCACGAGAGGCGGCTCACCGATGCGGTCGGGGACGATCTCGGCAACTCGATAGTCGGGGTCCTAGACCGTGCGGCCCGCGAGCTCGCCGGCGGCTACTTTGGTGATGACGAGGCGGAGACGGAAGCCATCTCACGGCGCCAGATCACCAGCCGCCCGCGTCATGTCCCGTCCCGTCTGGCCGCTGGCCGGCTGCGGTCTCTGGAGAAGTAGTCCTCAGCCGGTCCTCAGCCGCACCAGCACGGTGCAGGCTAGGGCGGTCGCGGCGGCCAGGGCCAGGGACACCCGCCCTGAGCCAGCATCGATCACCCACCCCATCAGCAGGGCACCGAAGGGCACCATGCCGTAGCCGCCCAACGTCATCCAGGACATCATCCGCCCGATGAATTGCGGAGGCACCGCCTCCTGTGCCGCCGCGTTGATGATCCCCTGGTAGTAGCCGATCCCTACCCCCAGGAGGGGCGCGAACACCAAGAACAGGGTCAGCGTGGGCGCGGCGGCGTTCAGGGCCAACGTCGCCCCGAATAGGGTCGTGGCCGGAGCCAGGGACCGCACCGTGACCAGCCGGCGCCGGGCTGCGAGGATTCCGCCTGCCACACCGCCCACGGCGTTCAGGGCGTGCACGGCGCCTACGGCGGCGGCATCCCCGCCGTAACTCAGATCCACGGTGGAGGTGAGTACCAGCCCGAAGTTCATCGCCAGCAGGGACACCATCACGTTGACCGCCAGCAGGGTGTTGACGTTTCGGTTGCGCCGGAACAGGACTGATGCCGGCCGGCCGGCTGATGCGGCCGCCAACGGGTCGGCGTCGCCCGCCTCGGAAGTGCGCACGTGGAGTGTTGCGGGCCGGATGAGGCGCCGGGAGGCGAAGACCAGCAGGTAGGCGCCGGCGTTGATGAGAATGCACACCGCGGCGCCGAATTCCTGGAAGGCCAGGCCGGCCAGGGCAGGGCCCACCGAACGGGCTGCGGCCAGAGCGATGGTGCTGATGGACGCCGCTTGGGAGAGCCCGGCCTCGCCCACCAGTTCGAAGATAATGGTCTGCGCTGCCACCCGCTCGAAGGCCTGGACGGTCCCGAGCACCCCGACCAGTGCGTAGAGCAGCCACAGCGTCGGCTCCTCAGTGATCACCAGGGCCAGGGCGGCGGTGACGACCGCGGAGGCCAGCGAGGTCACCAGCAGCACCGTGCGGGGCGGCACCCGGTCCACCAGCCGGCCCGCTGTGAGACCGAGCAGGAAGATCGGCAGGAACTGGGCGAAAGTGATGCCGCTCAGGGCCTGCCCGCTGCCCATGGCGCCGAGGACCACCAGCTGCAGGGCGAGGTTCTGGAACCAAACCCCTGTGTTGGACACCACCTGCCCGATGAAATACAGGGAAAAGTTCCGCTGCCGGAAGGAGTCC
>JAPFFX010000186.1 GCA_026645375.1 Citricoccus sp. WCRC_4
GGCGGGGGGAGCGGCGGGCGCCGGCGGGGGAGGACCGCCGGCCCGACGGCGACCCGGCGGCTCCCGCGCGGCCTCCCGGCTTCCAGCGCCCGGACGCCCGCGATCCCGCCGCGAGGATGGAGAGGGAGGCCCTCGAGGTGGTGCTGCAGCAGCCGACGCTGCTCTCCGCCGAGCAGTGGCAGGCGTTCTACTCGGCGGACTTCAAGGTGCCGGCCTACGCGGTGGTGCATTCCGGGATCCGGGCGGCCGGGATGGCCGGGGCCACCCCCTCGCAGTGGGTGGAGCAGGTCCGCCAGGAGGTGCCGGTGGAACTGGCGCCGCTGGTGGGGGAGCTGGCGGTCACCCCGCTGCCGGCCCGCACGGACGAGGACCTGATCCGCTATTGCCGGGACATCATGAACCGGTTGTTCGAGCTGCAGGTCACCCACCAGAAGGCCGAGCTCATGGGCCGGCTGCAGCGCATGGGCCCCACCGGGGACCCGGCCGAGTTCGCGGCCCTGAACCGGCAGCTGCTCGAGCTGGAGATGAAGCGGCGGTCGTTGCGCGCGCGGGACTGAGCCCGCCCGCTCAGCCGCCCGGGGTGACCTCGCCGGTCATGGCGTCGACGTGCAGCTTCTCGCCGTCCTCGCCGTTCTCGCGGTCCAGCTCCACCTTCCACACGAGGGTGCCGCCCTCGTCCTCCAGTTCCATCTCGTCGATGGTCTGGCCCGCACGGCCCTCCAGCGCGGCCCGGGCGGCATCCTCGGCGGTGAGGCCGGCGTCCCGGGCGCTGCGGAGGTGGTCGTCGTCGGTGTCCCTGCCGTCCTCGCGGACAGCACCGGCCGAGGTCACGGTGAGGTCGAGGATCTCACCCTGCAGGTGGGCCTCGATCTCGTAGGCCGAGCCGTTGTCCTCCCGGTCGACCTTCACGACGAAGGCATCCGGGTGCTGGCCGTGGACCGCATCGATCGCGGCGTACACCGGATCCCCACCGGCGGTGCCGGTGGCTCCGGTGGGGCTCGAGGTGCCGTCCTCGGTCGGTGTGCCGGTGCCGGGGGACGATGCGGCGGGGGAGCTCTCGATCGGGGCAGTGGTGGCCGTGGCCGTCGTGGTGTCGCCGCCGTCCGCCGGGGTGCCGTCCGCCTCCGGTCCGGCGGTGGTGCAGCCGGTCAGGAGCGCCAGCGCCAGGAGCCCGGTCCCGGTCATCGCGAGCGGCTTGGTGTACGTGGTCTGGGGTCCCGAGTTCTCCGTCATGGACCTAGTGTGCCAAACAGGGGTGGGATGTCCATGGGCGACCGACGACGCCATGGTGCGACGGCCCCGACGGCGCATGGGGGAGACTGGACACGGCCCCGTCGGTCCTCTCCGGCCCGGCCCCCGATCCCTGCCCGCCTGCCCCGAACTCCTGGAGGACCCGATGGCCGACGCCGCCGACAAGCCCGTCTTCGTACTCAACGGACCGAACCTGAACCTGCTCGGTCAGCGCGAACCGGAGAAGTACGGCAGCACCTCCCTGGAGGAGGTGCGGACGCTGTGCGAGCAGACGGCCGCCGAGCACGGCCTGACCGTCGACTTCCGGCAGTCCAACCACGAGGGCACCCTGGTCGACTGGATCCAGGAGGCCCGCACGGCCGGCCGCGGCGTCATCCTCAACCCGGCCGGGTACACCACCACGTCCATCGCGATCCTGGACGCACTGCTGGCGGCCGAGCTGCCGGTGATCGAGGTCCACATCACGAACATCCACCGGCGGGAGGAGTTCCGGCACCACTCCTACGTCTCCAAGGCCGCCACGGCGGTCATCGCCGGGGCCGGAGTGCACGGGTACCAACTGGCCCTGCAGCACATGGCCCGGCTGGTGTCCGGGCGGTAGGACCCCACGCACGACGACGGCGCCCGCGGGACTCGCGGGCGCCGTCGTCGTGCGGCCGGGAGGGCCGGTCAGCCGACTGACCTCACCGGGCGGTGCCGGCGGGGCTGGTGGGCCGGTCCAGCCGGGCGAGCTCGGCCGCCTCCGTGCGGGTGGTGTGCAGCTCGTCGATCCCGTCCAGGGACAGGTCCTTGGTCTCCTTGGCCGTCAGGGCCGCCGCGCCGGAGACGAGGCAGGCGATGCTCACGACGACCGCCACGGCCAGCCAGTTCGTGCCCTCGGCGCCGGCCACGGCCGAGGCGACGATCGGCGTCAGGCCGCCGGAGACGGCGAAGCCGATCTGCGTGCCCATGGCCAGGCCGGTGACCCGGACGCGGGTGGGGAACATCTCGGCGTAGAACGAGGGCCAGATCCCGTTCGCCAGGGAGTAGAAGCAGCCCGAGAGGGTGGCGCCGAAGAGGAAGATCAGCGTCCAGTTCCCGGCCTCGATCGCCGAGAGGTACGGGTACATCATCACGGCCGGGCCGATGACGCCGGCCAGGAACACCGGCTTGCGCCCGATCCGGTCCGCCAGCACGGCCGCCAGGGGGATGACCACCAGGGCCACGGCATTGGCCAGCACGGCGACCCACAGCATGGTGGGGCGGTCCAGGCCGACCACGGAGGTGGCGAAGGACAGGGACCAGACCAGGAAGACCACGTTGACGGTGTTGATCATCGCGGCGCACGCGATCCGGATGACGGCCGCCTTGTGGTACTTGACCATCAGGGCCAGCGGGGTCGCCGGCCTCTCGCCGGGCAGTGCGGTCTTCGTCTGCTCGAAGGCCGGCGGTTCCTCCAGCTTGCGCCGGATGACCCAGGCGACCACGACCACCACGGCCGAGAGCCAGAACGGCACGCGCCAGCCCCACGAGAACAGCTGCTCCTCGGTGAGCAGCAGGGTGAAGGGGATGAACACGGCGGTGGCCAGCAAGGTGCCGAACTGGGTGCCCTGCAGGGTCCAGCTGGTGGTGAAGGCCCGGCGGTGGTCCTCCGAGTGCTCCAGGGACACCGTGATGGCGCTGGCCTGCTCACCGGAGGCCGACAGGCCCTGGATGATGCGGCAGAGCACGAGCAGCGCCGGGGCGAGCATCCCCGCCTGGTCGTAGGTCGGCAGGCAGCCGACGGCGAAGGTCGCCCCG
>JAPFFX010000001.1 GCA_026645375.1 Citricoccus sp. WCRC_4
CCGAGCCGCCGGAGGCGGTCATCATGGCGACCCCGCCGCCGATGACGGCCAGGGCGAAGGAGAAGACGAGCGGTCCCTTGATCGAGGCCAGGAACCCGGGCTTGCCCTCGTCCTTCCGGGCCCCGGGCTGACGGGGGTCCCGGGACTGCGGGCCGGTGCTGGGCGTGCTCACGAACTGTTCTCCTGGTCTACGGGTTCCGGTACGGCGGCCGTGCGGGGCCGCGGCGCACCCGTCCATTCTACGCGTTGTAGAGAAACCCCTCGACCCCGCCCCGGGAAACCGGTGCCTACCTGCGCGGAGCGCGGGGCTCGGCGGCCTCGCGGGCGGCCGGGCCGGCGTCGTGCCGGAAGCCGAAGCCGGAGATGGCCAGGAGCACGGCGATGACGATGGCCCCACCGCCGACGATGCCGAGCATGCCGTGCGGGTCCAGGTGCAGGAAGAGCAGCAGGCCGATGCCGGACAGGATGCCGACGCCGCCCGTGTAGAGCTGGTCGCGAGCGGGCACGAACTCCCTGCGGTACCGCGCCCAGGCCACCACCTCGGCGAGGCCGGCCCCGATGAGCGCGATCGCCGCGATCAGCCCGGCGGCGAACGGCGTGCCGGCGAACAGCAGGGCGATCGCGCCGAGCATGAGGACGGCCGCGGCGATGGACAGGGGACCGCGCATGCCCTCGGGCACCGGCTCGCGGCGCAGGTACTCCCACAGTCCCGACCCGGAGAACACGAAGTACGCGGCCAGGCCGTACTTCAGCACGCCCAGTCCCGGCTCCTGCAGGAAGACGGTGGTCAGGCCGAAGATCGCGGCGATGAGGGCGCGCACGAGGATCGGCTTCCACATGATCGCGGCGGTCTCGACAGGGGCTTTTGCGGCAGGCACCCGTCCATTCTAGGCCGGGAGCCGGAACGGGCCGGCCGTGACCGGGCCGGCCTCAGTGCTCGCCGGTGCGCATCCACGCGTCGGAACGCGCCCGCAGCCCGAGCGTCACGGCGCGGGCCCCCATGAAGACCCCCGCGAAACCGGCCCACAGCAGCGCGAGCTGGACGCCGGCGCCGGGGGCCTGGCCGCTGTGCGCCCCGCCCGAGGCGAGCCAGGCCAGCCCGGCGAGCGCGGGCAGGTACACCGCCAGGTTCACGACGCCGGCCAGCGCCAGGTAACGGGCATCGCCGGCCCCGATGAGCACGCCGTCCAGGACGAACACGAACCCGCTGACCGGCTGCGACGCCGCGAGCACCAGCAGGCCCGCGGTGGCGGCGGCCCGCACGGCCGGGTCCGGCGTGAACAACGGCGGCAGCACCCACGCCAGCACCGCCAGCAGCAGGCCGGTGACGAGCCCGAACCACAGGCTCCACCGGACCATGGTGCCGGTCAGGGCGCGGGCCCCGTCCCGCCGGCCGGCGCCCAGCTCGCGGCCGATGAGCGCCTGGGCTGCGATCGCCAGGGCGTCGAGGGCGAAGGCCAGGGTGGAGTAGACAATGAACACGAGCTGGTGCGCGGCCAGCGTGGCCACGCCCAGCCCCGTGGCGGCCATGACGGTGGCCAGGATGGCCACCCGCAGGCTCGCGGTGCGCAGCAGCAGCCAGGAACCCACCTGCGCGGTGGCCCGCATGCCCGCCCAGGACGGCGCCAGCCCGGTCCCGGCGGCGCGGAACCTGGGCAGCAGCACGGCCAGGTAGACGGCGAACATCCCCCACTGCACGATCGAGGTGCCCGCCGCGGACCCCGCCACGCCCAGGCCGAACCCGTAGACCATGAGGACGTTCAGCCCGATGTTGAGGCCGAAGCCCACCCCGGCCACGATCAGGGGCGTCCGGGTGTCCAGCAGTCCGCGCAGGATGCCGGTGGCGGCGAGCACGCCGAGCATGGCCGGGATGCCCGGCATGGACCACTGCAGGTAGGCGACCGCATGCTCCTGGACCGCCCCGTCCGCGCCGATCAGCCCGGCCAGCGGCGCGGCGGTGACCCAGCCGGCCACCGCCAGGGCGAGGCCGAGCAGCAGGGCCAGCCAGACGCCGTCGCGCCCGCGGTCCATGGCCGCGCGCTGATTGCCCGCGCCCATGAAGCGGGAGACCGCCGGGGTGGTGGAGTAGGCCAGGAAGATCATCAGCCCGGTCACGGTGTGCAGGATGGTGGTCCCCACCCCGACGCCGGCCAGCTGGGCCACGCCGAGGTGGCCGATGATCGCGGTGTCGGCGAGCAGGAACAGCGGCTCGGCCAGCAGGGCCCCGAACGCCGGGACGGCCAGCGCGAGGATCTGCCGGGAGACCGGTCGGGTGTCTCGCGGGGCCGCCCGGTGCTCGGTGCGCTCAGTGTCCCGGGTGGTCATGGGCGCTCAGCTGATGAGCGGCAGCAGCGTGTAGGCCACCACGATCGAGACGAGGTTGTTGAACACGTGCAGGATCACCACGTAGGCCAGGGACTTCCCCGTGAGGACGTAGGTCACGCAGATGGCCGCCGCCAGGGTCAGGTACGGGACGACCTCCACGGGGTTGAACTGGAAGCCCGTGCTGATGAAGTGGATCATCGCGAACAGCACCATGGAGATCCCCACGCAGACCCAGACGTTGATGTACCGGGAGAGCTTGCCGATCATCAGGTGCCGGAAGATGTACTCCTCCACGAAGGGCGCCATCAGCACGGTCACCAGGAGCATGGGCAGGAAGTCGACCTGGGTGGTCATCTCCTCGATCGCCAGCTGGTTGGCGCTCTTGATCGGCTCGCCGGCGGCGAACACCACGAGGGCGTTGACCGCGATGCAGGCGAACCAGACCACCGGGATCAGGCCCGCCTTCAGCCAGCCCCGGTCGCGGAAGGTGCGGAAGGACCGCACGAACGGCCGCCAGCAGGCGATGAGCACCAGCGCGGAGAGGATCGCGTAGGAGATGAGGTTCACGGCGAAGGTGAACGAGGCCGTGTTGACGGTGCCGTCGGCGTCCGTGAACCGGTCCATGAACCCGGGGACCAGGGCCACGACCGCCGCGCCGCCCAGGATGAAGATCAGCACGTACGCCAGGACGGTGGCCAGGTCCATCCACGTGAAGGGTCCCGGGTCCAGCACGATCCGCTCGCGCTGGGCCCGTCCCGGCCAGCCCGGGGGGATGCCGCCCGGTCCACCGTGGGCCAGCTGGACACCGGGCGGGCCGGCCGCGACCGAGGGGGCGCCGGGGGCGGGCGGAGTGACCGGGAGCCCGGCGGTGCGGGGGTCGAATCCGGGGTGACCGTACCGCTGGCCCCGCTTCGGCCATCCGGGCGGGATGTCCTGCGCGGCGGACTGCTGGCCCGGCGGCGGGGCGGAGTGCTGGTACTGCGGTGCCTGCCGCGGGTCCTGGGTCATGAGGCCATGCTATCGGCGGGCCCCCGGAGGTCAGGCGCTGCCGCGGGTGAAGATCGCGGCACGGACGTCGTCGTCCTCCTCGAGCCCGGCCCCGAGCGCCGAGCCGATCGTGGCCAACCCGCCCACGAACCAGGCGAGCTTGAGGTACTGGGGGAAGCGCGCGGGGTCTCCCGTGACCTCGGCGAACACGTCCGGGTCGACCAGCAGCAGGGCGCCGGCCAGGGCGGCCACGAACAGCCCCGCGTGCAGCACGATCACCCCGATCAGCACGGAGGCGACCGTGGCGAGGTTGAACACGACGACCGGTTCGCGCTCGCCCCGGCGCCGGGGCCTCTCCCACAGGTTCGCTCCCACCACGAGGGACACCGTCACGGACAGGACGGCCACGGCACCCACGAGCGCCATCTGCAGCCCGTTGTACTCCGCCGAGAGCAGCCACAGGTCGGTGGTGATGAGGGTCAGTGCACCGGTCGCCAGGGCTGCGGACAGCGAGCGGGACAGGCTCGCGGCGAGCAGCCACGGCCGGTTGGCACGGATGGTGCCGAGCAGCAACCGCGCGTTCGAGGATCCCACCCGCCAGACGAACAGACCACCGTTCTCGGCACCGCGGTCCTCGACGTCCGTGGCCAACTGGCGCGCCGCATCCACGGCAGCCCGCAGCTGCTGCGGCGAGGGGTCACCCTCGTCCGGGTCCAGGCCGAGGATCCGTGCGACGACGTCACGCACGGCGGCCGCGACGCCCACGCCCGCCAGGTCCAGGGACACGACCCCGGCCGAGTGCGCGGGGGAGACCTGCGCGGTCAGCGTGTGCCGGCCCTGCCGCAACGGTTCCTGGCACACGCCGACCGCCAGGTCCCAGTCCTGCTCGAGCATGCGGTCACGCGTGGACTCGAGGAGGTCCAGCGAGTCGTCGTCCCCGGACTCCGCGAGGTGCCCTCGCTCCACGTGGACCTGCCACGACAGCCCCGGGTAGGCGGCCGCCAACTCGTCCCCCAGCTCCGCGGCCAGGGGCCCCGCCTGCGCCGGAGCGGACACGTCCGCCCGGATCAGCACGCCCAACCGGACGGCGGACTCGGGACCGGCCGAGTCCGTGCCCGGGGTGTCCTGGGTGTCCGGTGTCCTGTCGTGCCCCGAGGTCGCTGCCCCGTACGGTTCACTCACCGGTCCCGGATCCCGGACTCGTCCGGTTCGGGGTCCGTCACCCTGGGCACGGGGCCCGTCGCCACGGGTACCGGCCCCGTCACCACGGGCACCGGCCCCGTCACCACGGGCACGGGGCCCGCGCCGACCGGGTCCGCCCCCTCGCCGCTGACCGGGATGGCCCCGGTGCCCGGTGAGAGGGGCCCCGCCTCGGCGTCCAGGTCCACACCGGACGTGAACTGGGACATGTACAGCCGGTGGTAGGCGCCCCCGGCGGCGAGCAGACGATCGTGGGAGCCCTGCTCCACGATGTCCCCGTGCTCCATCACCAGGATCACGTCCGCGGCGCGGATGGTGGACAGCCGGTGGGCGATGACGAACGAGGTCCGGTCGGTCCGCAGCGCCGCCATGGCCTCCTGGACCAGGACCTCGGTCCGGGTGTCCACGGAGGAGGTGGCCTCGTCCAGGATCAGCAGCGCGGGGTCGGCCAGGAAGGCGCGGGCGATCGTGATGAGCTGGCGCTCCCCGGCGGAGATGTTGGCACCCTCGTCCTCGATGACCGTGTCGTAGCCGTCCGGCAGGGTGTGCACGAATCGGTCCACGAACGTGGCCCTCGCCGCGGCCACGACCTCCTCGTCCGTGGCATCCAGCCGCCCGTACCGGATGTTCTCCCGGATGGTCCCGCCGAACAGGACGGCGTCCTGCAGCACCATGCCCACCTGGCCGCGCAGTACGCCCCGCTCCAGGGAGCGGATGTCCACGCCGTCGAGGCGGATCGCGCCGGCGTCGATCTCGTAGAACCGCATGATGAGGTTCACCAGCGTGGTCTTCCCGGCGCCGGTGGGCCCGACGATGGCGATGGTCTGCCCGGGCTCGGCGGTCAGGGACAGGTCCGTGATGAGCGGCTTCTCCGGGGTGTAGGAGAAGGCCACGTGGTCGAACTCGATCCGGCCGAGCACCGGCTGGGCCAGGTCCGTGGGCTGGCGCCCGGACGGGTCCAGGGTGCCCGCGCGCTCCTGGTCGGCCAGGTCCGGCTCCTGTTCCTCGGCGTCGAGCAGCTCGAAGATCCGCTCGGCGGAGGCCACCCCGGAGATGAGCATGTTGGACATGCCCGCCACCTGGCCCAGCGGCTGGTTGAACTCCCGCGAGTACTGGATGAAGGCCGTGACGGCCCCGAGGGTCATCTGGCCCGTGGCCACCCGCAGGCCGCCCACGACGGCGATGCCCACGTATCCGAGGTAGTTCACCCACTGCATGATCGGCATGATCATCCCGGAGTAGAACTGCGCCCGGAACGAGGCCTCGTAGAGCTCCTCGTTGCGCTCGTCGAAGCGGGCGCCCATGTCCGCCTGGCGGCCGAACGCCGTCACCAGTTCGTGCCCCGTGAAGGACTCCTCGATGTGGCCGTTGAGCCGGCCGGTGTTCTTCCACTGGGCGGTGAACAGCTTCTGCGACTTCGAACCGATGATCCCCACGGCCACGCCGGACAGCGGGAGCGCGATCAGCGCGATGAGCGCCAGCTGCCAGGACAGCCAGAACATCATGATGACGATGCCGATGATCGTCAGCGCCGAGTAGACCAGGGTGGCGAACGCCTGCTGCATGGCCTGCTGCACGTTGTCCACGTCATTGGTCGTCCGGGACAGCAGGTCACCGCGCTGCCGGGTGTCGAAGTAGCTCAGCGGCAGGCGGTTGACCTTGGCCTCGATGTCCTGGCGCAACCGGTAGACCACGCGCATGACGATGTCGTTCAGGACCCGCCCCTGCAGCCACATGAACAGCTGGGCCACCACGTACATGCCCAGCACGATGAGTATGAGCCGGGCCAGTTCCGCGAAGTCGATGCCCTGGCCGGGCACGAAGTCCATGCCGGACAGCATGTCTGCCGCCTGGGCCTGGCCGGTGGCGCGCAGTCCGTCGATGACCTGTTCCGAGGTCATGCCGGCCGGCATCTGGGCGGAGACCAGGCCGCCGAAGATCACGTTCATCGCGTCGCCGAGGATGGCGGGGGCCCAGACGTTGAAGACCACGGCCACGACGACCAGCAACACCACCAGCGTCATGCCCGCCTTCTCGGGCCCGAAGGTGGCGAACAGGCGCTTGGCCGAGGGCCAGAACGCCTTGGCCCTGCGGGGCGCCGCGTTGCCGCCCCACTCGTCCGGTCCCACGCTGTCCTGCAGCTCGGTGATCTCCTCGTCCGTGATCACGACGGCGTCGCCGGCGCCCTCGGCCCGGCGGTCCGCCGCGCGCAGGGCCCTCCGGCCCCTCTTCCGGTTCGCTCCGTCCGCGCTCATGCCACTTCCTCCGCACTGATCTGGGAGTCGACGATCTCCCGGTAGGTCTCCGACGTCGCGAGCAGTTCCTCATGGGTGCCGCGGCCGACGATCCGGCCCTCGTCCAGGACCAGGATCTGGTCGGCGTCGGTGATGGTGGAGACGCGCTGGGCCACGATGATCGTGGTGGCTCCCCGGGTGTAACCGGTCAGGGCCTGGCGCAGCCGGGCGTCGGTCGTGACGTCGAGCGCCGAGAACGAGTCGTCGAACACGTAGACCCGGGGCCGGGCCACGAGCGCCCGGGCGATGCACAGGCGCTGGCGCTGGCCCCCGGAGACGTTGGTCCCGCCCTGGGAGATCGAGGAGTCCAGTCCGGTGCGGGCCGCCTCCCCCTCCCCCGTCGTGCGGTCCCGGACGAACTCCGTGGCCTGGGCCGTGTCCAGGGCCGCCCACAGTTCGGCGTCCGTGGCGCCGGGATTGCCGAAGCGGAGGTTGTCCGCCACGGACCCGGAGAACAGGAACGGCTTCTGGGGGACCAGCCCCACGGCCGCGGTGAGCGAGGCCCGGGCCTGCTCGGTCACCGGCACCCCGTCGATGAGGACCTCTCCGCCGGTGGCGTCGTACAGCCGGGGGATGAGGTTCACCAGCGTCGACTTGCCCGATCCGGTGGAACCGATGATCGCGGTCGTGCGGCCCGGTTCGGCGGTGAAGGAGATACCGTCCAGGACGGGCGACTCCGCACCCGGGTAGGCGAAGCTGACATCGCGCAGCTCCACCCGGCCCTCCTGGCGCTCCGGCGTCCTCGGGGCGACCGGTTCCCGGAGCGAGCCGGAGGTGGACAGCACCTCCCCGATGCGCCGTGCACAGACGACGGCGCGCGGGAGCATCATGAACATGAAGGTGCCCATCATGACGGCCATGAGGATCTGGAGGAGGTACTGCATGAACGCGGTCAGGGCGCCGACCTCCACGAGCCCCTGGTCCACGCGCAGGCCGCCGAACCAGAGCACGGCGGCGGTGGCCAGGTGCAGGACCATGGTGATGACCGGGCCCATCAGGACGAACAGCCGGCCGATCCGGACCGAGGTGTCCGTCAGCGCGGCATTGGCGTCGGTGAAACGCTGGGCCTCGTGGCGTTCCCGGACGAAGGCGCGGACCACGCGGATGCCCATGATCTGTTCGCGCATCACGCCGTTCACGTCGTCGATGTTGTCCTGCATCCGCTCGAACAACGGCATGAGGGTGCGCACGAGCAGGCCGACGATGACCAGCAGCAGGGGAACCGAGACCCACACGAGCCAGGACAGGCCGGGATCCTCCTGGATCGCCATGATGATGCCGCCGATCGACATGATCGGGACCATGACCATGAAGTTCAGCGCCATGAGCACGACCATCTGCACCTGCTGGACGTCGTTCGTGCCGCGGGTGATGAGGGTCGGGGCGCCGAAGCGTCCGACCTCCTCGGCGGAGAACCCGTCCACCTGGGAGTACACGGCCTTGCGGACGTCCCGGCCGAGGGCCATGGCCACCCGGGCCCCGAACCAGACGGCGGCGATCGCCGTGGCCACCTGGACGATGGCGACGCCGAGCATCACCGCCCCGGTCCGCCAGATGTAGTCGGTATCGCCCCGGGCGATGCCGTTGTCGATGATGTCGGCGTTCAGGCTCGGCAGGTACAGCGTGGCCAGGGTGGCGGCCAGCTGAAGCACCAGGACCGCTACGACGGAACGCCAGTAGGGCCTGCCGTAGTGCCGGACGAGTTTCCAGAGCACGGTTCACTCCCGGGTCATAGTGGGGTCCGCGAAGGATCCGCTTCGACGGACGAGGGTGGAGGGGACCGTGACGGGACCCCGTGACCGCGCGTCAGGCCCGTGCGGGAGGCGGCGGGTGGTCGGGGGCCGGAATGGTCCGTGCTCCATCATGCCCTACCCGGCTCACGACCGGGGCCGTTGCGGGCCCGACGGGAGGGATGCCGCAGGATCGGAACCGTTCGGTCGCCATGCCCCCGGGTTCGCACCGTGCCCCGGGGAGGGCGGGGATCAGGTCAGGTGGTCGCGGCGGCCCTCGGCCCAGTCCGCGTGGCGCTGAGCGGAGCGGTGCACCACGGCGCGGGCGTCCGCGGCGATGCAGCCGGTGAAGTTGTCGTAGAGCCGGTCGTAGTCGTACCGGTCCAGGTGGTCCGCGATCCGCAGCGCCACCCTCCCGGACAGGGGCAGGTAGTTCGGGAAGGACCGCATGAACGTGGTCCAGGCCCGGTCCCGCGCCACGCCCACGGTGTCCCCGGCCAGCAGCACCCCCCGCCCGTCCTCGGCGGTGTAGTGCACCACCACGCTGCCCGGGAAGTGGCCACCGGGCTGGGAGGCCGTGACCCCGGGCAGGGGTTCGATCGTCCCGGACCACAGCTCGAGGTTCGCCGGCCGCCGGGCCAGCCACTCGGCGTCAGGCTCAGAGACGTAGACCGGGGCGCCGCCGAGCGCCTCGGACCAGTCCGACTGGACCCCGTACATGTGCGGGTGGGAGGCGATGATGCCCGCCAGCCCGCCGAACCCGGCCACCGTCTCCACGGCCGCCTGGTCGATGTGGGCGGGCACGTCCACCAGGAGGTTCCCGGCCGGCGTCGTCAGCAGCTTGGCATGCTGGCCGATCCCGACGCCGCCGCTCACCGGCAGTGCCCAGAGGCCCGGCTCCAGCGGGGCCGGCTGGAGGCGGGCACCGGCGGCGCTCAGGGCGCCGAGGGTCGTCCAGCGCTGGCCGTCGGCGGGGACCCACTGGCGGTCGTCGGCGCAGATCGCGCACGTCTCGGGCAGGGCGTCCGGGTCGTGCTCCACCCCGCAGGTGGTGCACAGGACGGTCCGGCCCCACGGCTGGTCAGGTGTCGGCTGGGTGTGCATGGTCAGTGCAGTGTAGGCAGCGCGCTGCGGGTCAGGACAGGCCCCGGGGCGTCAGCCCCCGGCCCACTCGTGGGAGGCCTTGTTGCGCAGGCCGACCAGTTCGAGTGCCCTGCGCTCGAGGGACTGGTCCTGTTCGGTCACGGCGCGCCACTGCTTGACCGGCACGGCCTTGCCGTTCGTCCCGGTGGAGACCATCACGGTGAGCCCGTGGGCGATCAGCCTGGGTTCGCGCTCGCGGCGGTCCCCGGCCCGGGCGCGGATGGAGACGTGCATGGAGCGTGCGGAGGTGTGGACCAGGCGGGCCTCGATCTCCACCAGGTCCCCCACCCGCACCGGCTGGTAGAAGCGGACGCCACCGGCGAAGACCGCCACGACCGGCAGCCCGGACCAGCGGGAGGCGCAGACGTTGGCGGCCTCGTCGATCCAGCGCATGACGGCTCCGGCCTGGACCTTCTCCCCCGGGTAGACCTCCCGGGTATTGGCCACGAAGCGCAGCACCACGGTCTCGGCGGTCAGCTCCCCCTCCGGCGCCGGCACGGAGACCATGGCCTCCTCCACCTCACGGCGGATGGTGCCCCGGACCCTGGCCAGTCGCGCCCGCTCCAGCTCCTCCGGGGTGCTCGGTTCCCAGGGGCGGACGGGCACCGGCACCCCGGCGGAGTCCACGGCCACGTAGACCATGACGCACTCGGTGCACACCACGGCCTTGCCGTGCTGGTCACGGGTGTCCGGCAGCACCACACGGGTCTGCACGTGCACCGAGGTCCGGCCCGTGTGCACCACGCGGGCCTCGACGATCACGCGGGTCTCCACGGGCACCGGGTTGGCGAAGTGCATGTTCCCCACGTAGGAGCCCACCACGTCACCGCCGGACCAGCTGGCGGCTGCGGCGTAGGCCGTCTTGTCGATCCAGGTCATGACGGTTCCGGCGTCGACCGAGCCGTCCGGGTGGTCATAGGCCTCGGCACGGAACTGGAGGGCGACGGAACTTCGGGGCATGACACGAAACTAGCACCCGTGACTCACGCCACGTTCCCGTCATTCTCACCCAGCGGAACCTGAGGCGGGCCCGTGGTGCGGGTCGGCGGGCGTTCACGTTCGGCCGGACGCGGCGCTCCACGGCAGAATGGAGGTCATGGAGACCGCACCGCATCCGGCCGCGCCCGTCGGCGAGCGCCGGCACGAGATGACCCTGCGCTTCCTGGCCGCCCCCACGGACCGGGGCCACGCCGGGACGGTGGATGCCGGCCGGGTCCTGGAGTGGATCGACAAGGCCGCGTTCGCCGCGGCCACCGCGTGGTCCGGCTCCTACTGCGTGACGGCCTACGTGGGGAACATCCACTTCCATGATCCGGTGCAGGTCGGTGAGATGGTCGAGATCACCGCGACGGTGCTCTACACCGGCCGGTCCTCGATGCACATCAACACCATGGTCCGCTCCGGGGATCCGAAGACGGGCCACCTCGAGGAACGGGCCCGCTGCCTGGTGATCTTCGTGGCGGTGGACGGCGCCGGACATTCCACCCCCGTCCCGGAGTTCGTGCCCCGCACGCTGGAGCAGCAGCTCGCCCGGGACTACGCCGTCTCCCGCATCCCGGTCCGGGACGAGATCGGCGCCGAGCTGAAGAAGCAGAAGTACACGGATGCCGGGACGGCCGAGAAGGTGGTCCTGCGCTTCCTGGCCGTGCCCACGGACGTCAACTGGGGCGGCAAGGTCCACGGCGGGATCGTCATGGAGTGGATCGACCAGGCCGCCTACCTGTGTTCCTCCCGGTACTGCGGGCGGGACACCGTGGCCGTGTTCTCCGGTGGCATCCGCTTCCTGCAGCCCCTGCACATCGGGGACCTCGTGGAGGTGGAGGCCCGCCTGATCTACACGGGCAACAAGGGCATGCACATCGCCGTGGAGGTCCGCTCGGGGGATCCCAAGGGCACCGAACTGCACCTGACCACCAACTGCATCACCGTGATGGTGGCCCGCGACGACGAGGGCACCTCCGTGCCCGTGGCCCCCTGGGTGCCGGTCACCGAGGAGGACCGTCGCCTGTGGCAGCACGCCCGTGACCTGCTGGCCATCCGGGGCCGGGCCCCGGGCAACCGGCTGCCCAACCACCTCCTGGAGGAGGCCTGATGGACACCCGTGACTGGGACGTGGACCTGCCGGGTGCCCCGGGCCTGCCCGCGCGCCCCCCGGCCCGGCCCGCCGCCGTGCTGGCGGGACTGGACAGCGACGACTGGCAGGTCCGTGAGGCGAGCTGCCGGGTGGCCGCCTCGCAGGGCATCGCCGAGGCCGCCGGCCCGCTCGAGCGGTTGCTCGCCGACCCGGACCCGCGCGTGCGCAGCGCCGCCGCACAGGCCCTCGGGGCGGTGGGCCGCGAGAGCGCCGCCCGGGCCCTGAACGGGTTGCTCATGGACCCGGACTCCGTGCTGGCCTCCGCCGCGGAGGACGCCCTGGTGCAGATCGCGGACCGCCTGGACCGTCCCGACCTGCGTCCCCGCACCGATTACTGAGGCCTCCCTCCCCGGTACCCTTGAGGGCACCATGCAATGCCCCCACTTCGACGCCGGCGAGTGCCGGTCCTGCCCGCTGATGGGCGTTCCGTACCCCCGGCAACTGGCGGACAAGCAGGCCGGGGTGCGGGCCCTGCTGGACCCGGTGGCCGGGACCACGGCCCCGGACGGCACGGACCTCTGGCTGGACCCGGTCGCCTCGGCCGAGTCGGGTTTCCGCAACAAGGCCAAGATGGTCGTCACGGGCACCGCCGCCCGCCCGCGGCTGGGCATCCTGGACCCCCGCCAGCACCCGAGGCACCACGACGGCCGGGGAGTGGACCTGCGCGACTGCGGCCTCTACGAACCCGCCCTCGGCGCCGCCTTCCCGCACCTGGCCGATGTCATCACCGCCGCCGGGCTCACCCCCTACGACGTCGGCTCCCGCCGCGGCGAGCTCAAGCACGTCATCACCACCCTCTCCCCCGACGGCGGGCTGATGATCCGCTTCGTGCTGCGCTCCACGGACCAGCTCCCGGCCCTGCGCCGCGCCGTTTCCGCCCTGCTGAAGGCCCTGCCGCACGCCGAGGTGGTCACCGCCAACATCCTCCCGCAGCACCAGGCGCTGCTCGAGGGCGAGGAGGAGATCCACCTGGCCGGGGACCAGACCCTGACCATGCGACTGAACGGCGTCCCGCTGCACCTGCGCCCGCAGGGCTTCTTCCAGACCAACACGGCCGTGGCCGCCCGCCTCTACGCCGAGGCCTCCGCCTGGCTGGACACCACGGACGCTGCCAGCGTGTGGGACCTGTACTGCGGCGTGGGCGGCTTCGGCTTCCAGCTCGCCGAGGTCCGGCACGCCGGCGGCCCGCGGCCCGCCGGCGCCCCGCGGCAGGTGTGGGGCCTGGAGACCAGCGCGGACGCCGTCGCCGCCGCCCGGATGACCGCCGGGGAGCTGGGGGTCCAGGACCGGGTGCGCTTCGCCGTCGGGGACGCCACGGACCCGGCGCACCGGCCCGACGGGCTGCCGGACGCCGCCGTGGTCAACCCGCCGCGGCGCGGCATCGGCGAGGACCTGGCCGACTGGCTGGAGGCCTCGGGCGTCGCCCACGTGCTGTATTCCAGTTGCAACGCGACCACGCTGGCGAGGGACCTGGCGCGGATGCCCGGTCACGTCCCGGTCCGGGCCCGGCTGCTGGACATGTTCCCGCAGACCGGACACTACGAGGTGCTCGTGCAATTGCGGCGGCGGGGCTGACGAGAGGCTCGCACCGCCCGCACCCCAGGGTCCGGCTGCGGCGACCCGGCCCACCGGCCCCGGTGATTCCGGCCACCCTTTCACCGGCAGTCCATCGAGCCGCAAGGTGCCGTCGATAGCATGACCCGCAAGGCTCCGCGCGGGCCACCCGTCCACACGACCGTCCGAGGACCATCCGAGGAACAGGAAGACTGCATGCACCCCCTGACCAA
>JAPFFX010000236.1 GCA_026645375.1 Citricoccus sp. WCRC_4
CGAGGACGGCTGCCTGGTGGGCATGTCCGCCACGATCATGAACGGATCGGTCATCGGGACCCAGTCACTGGTCGCCGCCGGCGCCCTGGTGCTCGAGGGCACCGTGGTCCCGCCACGCTCACTCGTGGCCGGCGTGCCCGCCAAGGTCCGTCGCGAACTGACGGACGAGGAAGTCGCCTCCCTGGGCACCAACTCCGCGACCTACGTGGAGCTGGCGGCGAAGCACCGCGACGCGACCGCCTGACCGGACCCTGCCGGACCAGGCCCTCTCGGACCAGGGACCTGCCGGGGACGCGGACCGCGGCCCCGGCAGGCCGGTCAGGCCTTCTGCCCGTCCCGCTCCCTCGCGGCAGCCAGCTCCCGCTCGCGTTCCTCGGCCGCCATCCGCGTGAGTTCCGCACCGGCCTCCGCGTCCCGGGTGAGGTTCTCCCCGGACTCGGGATCGAAGATGTGGATCCGCGAGGTGTCCACCCACAGGTCGACGGGCCGTCCCGGACGCACCCTCGACTCGGCGGAGAGGGTCGTGACGACCTGCGGGCGCAACTCGTCGGCGTCCATGTCCGCAGCCAGCTCGGACAGCAGACGGCGCACCTTCTCGTCGGGCTCGAACTCGATGTACCCGTACTGCTCGTGCCCCAGCCACTCCAGGTGGGACAGCTCAGCGGTGAACACCGAGCCCTTGGACATCTTGGCGTCATCCACCAGCGCCGCGTCCTCGAAGAACTCGGGCCGGACGCCGACCAGGACCAGGTCCTTGCCCTGGGCCACGGCGGCCCGGTCGGCCGGAATCGGGATGTCGCCGATCGGGGTCGAGAGCACGGTCCCGCCGGTGCCCTCCTTGAGCGTTGCGGGCAGGAAGTTCATGGAGGGGGACCCGATGAAGCCGGCCACGAAGAGGTTGACCGGCTGTTCGTACAGCTCGCGCGGGCTGGCGACCTGCTGCAGGATGCCCCTCTTCAGCACCGCGACCCGGTCGCCCAGGGTCATCGCCTCCGTCTGGTCGTGCGTCACGTAGACACTCGTGACGCCGAGCGAGCGCTGCAGCTGGGCGATCTCGGCCCGCATCTGCCCGCGGAGCTTGGCGTCGAGGTTGGACAGCGGCTCGTCGAACAGGAACGCGTCCGCCTCCCGCACGATCGCCCGTCCCATCGCCACGCGCTGGCGCTGGCCACCGGAGAGGTTCGCCGGCTTGCGGTCCAGGTGCTCGGTGAGCTCGAGCATCTTGGCCGCCCGCTGGACCTTCTCGTCCACCGATCCCCCACCGTTGGTGTCCTTGGCCAGGCGCAGCGGGAAGGCGATGTTCTCGTACACGGTCAGGTGCGGGTAGAGCGCATAGTTCTGGAATACCATCGCCAGGTTGCGGTCCTTGGGGGCGGCCTCGTTCATCCGTCGGCCGTCGATCTGCAGTTCGCCGGAGGTGATGTCCTCCAGCCCGACGATCATCCGCAGCAGGGTCGACTTCCCGCAACCGGACGGGCCCACGAGGATGACGAACTCCCCGTCGGCGATGTCCAGGGACACGTTGTTCACGGCCGGGAAGCCGTCGTCATACTTCTTGACGATGTTCTTGAGGGTGATGGAGGCCATGTGGATTCCCTTTCGTTTCCTGCGCTCAGCCCTTGACCGCGCCCGAGGTCAGGCCTGCGACGATCTGCTTCTGGAAGAGCATGACCAGCAGCACCACGGGAATGGTGACGATGATTGCCGCAGCCGAGATCGCACCGGTGGGCGACTCGAACTGCGAGGCACCGGTGAAGAACGCCAGTGCCGCCGGAACCGGGCGGGCCGCTTCCGTGGAGGTCAGTGAGATGCCGTAGACGAAGTCGTTCCAGGCGATGAAGAACGCGATGATCGCCGTGGTGAACACCCCCGGCGCCGCGAGCGGCACGATCGCCTTGCGGAACGCCTGCAGCGGGGTGGCTCCGTCCACCTGCGCCGCCTGTTCCAGCTCCCAGGGGATCTGCTGGAAGAACGCGGCCAGGGTCCAGATGGCGATGGGCAGCGTCAGGGACAGGTAGGGGATGATCAGGCCGGGCCAGGTGTCATACAGCCCGATGCTGCGCCACAGGTTGAACAGCGGGGTGACCAGCGAGATCACCGGGAACATGGACACCATCAGGGAGACCGTCAGGACGATCTTCTTGCCCGGGAAGTCGAGCCGGGCGATCGCGTAGGCACACAGGGTGGCCAGGACCACGGCGATGAGGGTGGCGATGATCGAGATGCCGATCGAGTTCCACAGGGCGCTCAGGAACAGCTCCTGTGAGTCGCCGACCAGGATCTCCTCGTAGTTGCCGGTCGAGGGGTTGTCCGGCAGGAACTTCCCGTTGGACAGCTCACCCGGGGTCTTGAAGCTGGTCGCCAGGATGGAGGCCACCGGGAACAGGCACCACACGGCCACGACGATGGTGATGACCCACCAGCCGATGGAGGTGTTGCGCCTGGCCCGCTGGGCATGCTTCTGCCCCTCTGCCTCTTCCGGGGTCAGTGTCTCGGTGCTCACTTGCGTCCTCCCCGTCCGCCTGCCAGGTCAACGTTGAAGCCCTTCACTGCGATCAGTGCCAGCAGCCCCACCAGGAGGAACAGCACGACCGAGATGGCCGAGCCGAGGCCGATCTCGAGTCGCCCGATCGAGGTGCGGTAGGCGAGCAGGGAGAGGACCTCGGTGCCATAGGCGCCATTGGTCATGATGAAGATCGAGTCGAAGACCCGGAACGCGTCCAGCGCCCGGAACAGGACGGCCACCATGATGGCCGCCTTCATGTTCGGCAGGATGACCCGCCACAATCGCTGCCACCAGCTGGCCCCGTCCACGGCCGCCGCCTCGGACAGGTCGTCGGGGACCTGGGCCAGGCCGGCCAGCAGCAGCAGTGAGATGAACGGGGTGGTCTTCCAGATCTCCGAGAACATGATCACGAACAGTGCGGAGCCGCCCTGCGCGAACCAGTTGAGCTGGCCGTCGAAGCCGGGGACCCAGCTGAACCAGTTGTTGATGTAGCCGGAGTCGATGCTGAACATGTAGTACCAGGCGAAGGCCGAGACCACGGTGATGATGCCGTAGGGCACCAGGATCACGGTCCGCACCAGGCCCCGCGTGGACTTGATCGCCTTGTGCATGACCATGGCCAGGATGAAGCCCAGGATCAGCTCGACGAACACGGTGACCACGGTGATCAGCGTCGTCACGCCCAGGGCGCTCCAGAACACCGGGTCGCTGAAGATGACCCCGTAGTTGGCCAGGCCCACGAACTCGCGTTCCTCGGGCGCCGTGAGGCGGTAGCTGAACAGCGAGTCCCAGAACGCCTGGAGGACGGGGTAGAAGATGACGGCGACCATGATGAAGAACGCGGGTCCGGCCAGCCACCAGCCCAACCGGGCCTCGGCCCTGGCCCGCTCCGACCTGGGGGCCTTCCGCCGCCCCCGGCCGGTGGACGGGTCGTCGGGCGCCTCGGCGTCGACGGCGGGCACGGTCGTGGGAATAGAGCTCACAGCAGCGACTCCCCTCGCAGCACTTCCTGGATGAATTGGCCGGTCTCGGCCGGGGTGGTCTCCGGGTCCACGCTGGCCGGCGGCGTGTACCGCTGCTGGATCGCGGTGGAGACCTCGTTGTAGTACGGCGTCTGCGGCCGGGGCGCGGCCAGTTCCAGGGACTCACGGATGGTCTCGGCCATGGGGAACCGCTCCACCACGGTCGGATCGTCGAACGCGCCCGCACTGGAGGGCGGGTTGCCGTTGGTGACGAAGTACTCGGTCTGGTTCTCCGGTGAGACGATGCACTCGATCGCGTCCCAGGCCAGGTCCTGCTGCTGGGACGCGGCCCCCACTCCCAGGTTGATGCCGCCCAGCGGCGGAGCGGGCTCCGTGTCCTCGGACATCCTCGGGTAGATGGACCAGCCGATGTCCTCGGGCAGGTCCGCGGGGACCGCCCCGTCCTCTGCCGAGGCGTTGGTGGCGGGCCAGACGAACGGCCAGTTCACCATGAACGAGCCGCTGTCCCCCTGGAACAGCAGCATGGCCTCGTTCTCCTGCTGGGTGGCCAGGCCCGGGCCGCCCAGGCCCTCCTTGCCGATGGTGGAGATGATCTCGGCGGCCTTCCGGCCGGCGTCGCTGTCCAGGCCGATCTCGACCTCGTCCGCCGGCGCCTCCGGGTTCTCGATGATCTGCCCGCCGCCGGACTCGATCAGTGCGTTGAGCCAGACCGTCATGGCCTCCGCCCGCGCGCCCTGGACGCCCAATTCCTTGTCCTGGTCCCGGGCGACCTGGATCATCTGGTCCCAGGTCACGGGGCTGTCCATGTCCAGCCCGGCCTCCTCGACCACCGACTTGCGGTACCAGAGCAACTGGGTGTTCGCCCAGAACGGGACGGTCACCAGGGTGTCCCGCCAGGTGGCCCCGGCCAGGGCACCCTCGAGGGTGTCCCGGGTGGTCGCCTCGGCCACCTCCGACGGCGGCACCGCCAGGAAGCCGGGCTCGGCCAGTTCCGGGATGAACGGCGGGTCCAGGGACATGATGTCCATCGAGGTGTCTCCGGCCGCCAGCCGGCGGGTCAGCTGCTCGCGCTGGGAGGCGGCGTCGTTGGGAAGGATGGAGGTCTCGATCCGGTAGGCGCCTCCGGCCGCATCGGAGCACTTCTGCGCGATCGCCGCCTGGCCGCCGTCGTCGGGGTTCGTGTACCAGGTCAGGACCGGGGTGTCCTCCGCCGGGCCGCACCCGGCGAGCAGCAGCGCTGCCGAGGCCATCATCGCCATCCCTGCCGTTCGGCGGGCGGCACCGCCATTCCCTCGGGCCTGCCTCATCAGTTGCGCACCTCCGGTCCGGTTCCACCTCTACGGCCCGCCCGGCTCTGCGGAAGGGCTCCCAGGGGGGAACCGGTTCCACCGTGCCACGGGGGACCGTCTGGGGGGAAGCCTATGCATGAACTGGGAGTTTTCCCAAGACATGCTCCGCGAGCACCCATCCGGGGATCCCCGTCCCACATGGCATGTCCGCCAGGTCGCCGGCGCGCACCGGCCCCGAGGCCCGGCCGGCACCTCACCCGGCCGGGTGGGTCTCCGGTCCCCCGCCGGTGTGGTGACGGTGCTGGCGCGGCACCCGATGCCCTACGCTTCAGGACATGGGCACCGAGGTCGAGTCGAGTACGTACACCCGTTCCGATCGGACGCGCTACCGGGAGCGCCTGGAGGCATCCCTCGAGGAGCTGAAGGCCTTCCTGGCCACGGAGGACTTCGCGGGGGCCGGGCGCATCGGCCTGGAGCTGGAGCTGAACCTCGTGGACGAGGAGTTCCAGCCGGCGCCGCTCAACCACGAGGTGCTCGCGGCCATCGACGACCCGGCCTTCCAGACTGAGCTGGGCCGCTACAACATCGAGTTGAACCACCCGTCCCTGACCATCCACGGCCACGGGCTCAAGGACCTGGAGGAGTCCCTGCGCGCGGAGCTGGTGCGGGCGGACGCCCGGGCCGTGCGCGCCGGGGCGCACCTGTACGCCGTGGGGATCCTGCCGACCATCGACGGCGAGGACCTGTCCGGTGAGCGCTGGATCAGCGAGGGCAACCGCTACGCGGCGCTGAACACCGCGGTGCTCGAGGCCCGCGGCGAGGACATCCTGATCGACATCGACGGTCCCGAGCACCTCTCCTACTACGCCAAGGACATCGCCGCCGAGTCGACCTGCACCTCCATGCAGCTGCACCTGGAGGTGACCCGGGAGAAGTTCGGTCCCGTGTGGAACGCGGCCCAGGCCATGGCCGGACCGCAGGTGGCGCTCTCCGCGAACTCGCCCCTGTTCCTGGGCGCCAAGCTGTGGACGGAGAGCCGGATCCCGGTGTTCCAGCAGGCCGTGGACACCCGGGCACCGGAGCTGGCCCGCCAGGGAGTGCGACCCCGGGTCTGGTTCGGAGAGCGCTGGATCGACGGGATCGAGGACCTCTTCGAGGAGAACATCGCCTTCTTCCCCGCCCTGTTGCCGGAGCGGGCGTCCGACAACGGCCCACTGGACTCGGGCGCGCCCGCCCTGCCGGAGATGCTGCTGCACAACGGCACCGTGTACCGCTGGAACCGCCCCATCTACGATCCGGGGCGCGACGAGTCGACCACGGAGGCCGGCACCGTGCCCGCGCGGGCGGCCAACCTGCGGGTGGAGAACCGGCTGCTGCCGGCCGGCCCCACCGTGGTGGACATGGTGGCCAATGCGGCGTTCTTCTTCGGCCTGGTCAAGTACCTGGTGGACACCGGGGAGTGCCCGTGGGAGCGGATGTCCTTCTCGGTGGCACGGACCAACTTCTACGACTGCGCCCGGCAGGGGCTCAACGCCTCCGTCTACTGGCCCGGCTACGGGGACGTGCCCGTGACCGAGCTGCTGGACCGGTACCTGCTCCCCTCCGCCCGTCGCGGCCTGGAGATGCTGGACGTGGACCCCACGGTGGCGGACCGGTACCTGGAGGTGCTGACCGGGCGGATCCGCACCGGGCAGAACGGCGCCACCTGGATGACCCGCTCGCTGGCCCGGTTGGAGGAGTCAGGGCTGTCCCGGAGCAAGGCCCTGGCCCGGCTGGTGCAGGAGTACGGCAGGCACATGCGTACCGGCCAGCCGGTGCACACCTGGGCGCTGCCGGAGGGATAGCCGGCGGCCGGACGATCCGTCGGCGTCCCGGGGCCTCAGGCGAGCGCGGTGCCGGCGAAGCACGTGGCGGTCGCCCCGCCGACCCAGACCTCGCCGTCCTCGGTGCAGGTGATCTCCACCTCGCCCGTGCGTCCCAGCACGGTGCCCTGCGAGACCCGGTAGCTTCCGCTGACGGCCCCGGTGCGGAGCATCCACTGGGCCACGGAGGCGTTGAGGCTTCCGGTCACCGGGTCCTCGCTCACGCCGATGTCCGGGACGAACGCGCGGATCTCGAAGGCGGAGGGGGACCCGGCCGGGTACGCGCCGATGACCCCGAGCTTGAGGTCCGGGATCAGGCCCAGGTCCGGTTCCAGCCCCAGCACGGCCTGCGCGTCCGGGAGCACGACGACGGCCCAGCCCGGTCCGTTGTCCACCCACTGGTGGGCCAGCACCTCGTCCGGGCGTACCCCGAGGGCCGCGGTGGCGCGTTCCAGGTCCGCCGGGTCGAGGTCTCCGGAGCGGAGGGTGGGCGGCGCCTGGAAGGCGATCGTGCCGCCATCGCGCTTCAGGGTGACCAGGCCGGCGGCGCATTCCTGGACGATCCGGTCGGGTCCGTGGGGCGTGCCGCCCTGTTCCAGCCAGGCGTGGGCCGAGCCCAGCGTGGGGTGGCCGGCGAACGGCAGCTCCCCGCCGGGGGTGAAGATCCGGAGGCGGTAGTCGGCGTCCGGCGTGGTCGGCGGCAGCACGAAGGTGGTCTCGGACAGGTTGGTCCAGCGGGCGATCCGCGCCATCTCCTCCTCGCCGAGGCCGTCGGCGTCGAGGATCACGGCCACCGGATTGCCGCCGTAGGGGACGGCGGAGAAGACGTCGACCTGGGCGAAGGCGCGGGAGCGGGTCATGAGGTGAGCGTATCCATTCCGTGCATCCTGCTTCAATGCGGGTGTGGCGCAGGAACCACGTGCTCCCGCCTGACAGGAGGCGGGACGGCGGGGCCGTGGTGGGAGAATCGGTGCCATGCCACTGATCCTGCGGCCCCCACGGCACGACGACGAGGCGGCCCTGCGCCGGATGCACGAGCAGCTGCTCCCGGACGGCTTCGAGATCCTGCTGGTGGAGGGCACCTGGGAGGAGGTGCTGGAGACGCTGCGCAAGGAGGCCGCCGGGGAGGACCTGAGGCCCGGGTGGGTGCGCTCGGACTTCCTCGTGGCCGAGGTGGACGGGGCGCTGGTGGGCCGGGTGTCCATCCGGCACGAGCTGAACGAGCAGCTGCTGGAGATCAACGGCCACGTGGGGTACGCGGTCGCTCCGGAGCACCGGCGCCGCGGTCACGCCACGGAGATCCTGCGCCAGTCCGTGCAGCGGCTGGCCGGGCTCGGAGTGGAGCGGGTGCTCGTGACCTGCGACGAGGACAACGCCGGGTCGGCGGCCGTGATCGAGACCAATGGCGGGGTGCTCGAGGACATCCGGACGGTCGGTGATCGCCGGATCCGGCGGTACTGGATCGACTCGGGTTCCCCGGTCCCCGGTTAGGGCGAGGGGGCGAATCGTCGTGTGGGGGGCGCCGGGCGCGGCCCGGCCTCGGTGGGGATACCACGCAGCGAGGTGGCGCACGCGATGCCGGCGGAGACGCCCTGGCCCATGGCGATGACCACCAGCTGCAGTCCCGGGGTGATGTCACCGGCGGCGTAGACCCCGTCCACGCTGGTGAGCTGGAAGCCGTTGACGGCCAGCTGGCCGTCGTCGTCCACCTCGCACCCCAGCCTCACGGCGAGGTCGTGGTGCGGGCGATGGGCATAGGAGAAGAACACCGACGTTCCGGGCACGCACGTCCCGTCCTCCAGCAGCACGCCGGTCAGGTCGCCGGGCTCACCGACCAGGGCGGTGGCCGGGCCGTCGAACACCTCGATGCCGTGCTCCTCCAGGCTGCGGAGCTGGTCGGTGCCGAAGGACCCGCCGGTGGTGTCGGTGACGATCCGCACGGTGGCCGCCCAGTCCAGCAGCTCGGAGGCGAAGGACGGCACCTGGTCCCCGGCACCGAGCACGACGACGTCCTGGTCGCGGATCTCGAACCCGTCACAGGCCGGGCAGTGGTGGACGTCGGTGCCGTAGTGTTCCTCGAACCCCTCCACCCGGGGGAACCGATCGCTCACCCCGCAGGCCAGCACCACCCGGGAGGCCGTCACGCGGTGGACTCCGTCGATCATGGCGGTGAACCCGGTCTCGATGCTCCCCCGCAGGTCGGTGACCGTGCCGGATCGCAGGCACACCTCCGGATACCGGTCCGCCTCGGCGCGCATGCCGGCCAGCAACTCGTCCGGCGCGACCGGGTCACGGCCCGGGATGCCATGGGCCAGGTCGGCATGGCGGTTCCGGGGCTGGCCGGCGTCCACCACGAGGGTGGACCGCTGGTAGCGGCCCAGCCACAGGGCCGCGGACAGCCCGGCGGGGCCGCCACCCACCACGAGGGCGTCCACGGAGGAGGGGGTCTCGGAGCTCATCAGTCCACAGGGTACGGCACGGGCCCTCAACCGCGGTTCCGTGTCCTCGCGGTGGCCGGCGCCGTCCACGGGTCCTCCGGCCAGGGATGCTTCGGGTAGCGTCCGCGCATCTCGGCTCTCACCTGCGCATAGGGTCCGGACCAGAACGAGGCCAGGTCCCCGGTCACGGCCAGCGGCCGGCCCGCCGGGGAGAGCAGGTGGAACACCACCGGCACGCGCCCGTCCACGAGCCGCGGGGTCTCGGCCAGCCCGAAGCACTCCTGCAGCTTGACCGCCACCACGGGCGCACCGGCGTCGTCGTCCTCCCCGCCCGCGCCCACCGCCGGGTACCGCACGGCGGCGGTCCGGCCACTGGGGACCGGAAGCCGCTCGGGGACGAGCTGGTCGAGGCGGACGGCGTCAGGCCACGGCAGCAGCCGCCGCAGGGCGTCGGCCAGGTGCACGGAACCGGCCTTCATCCCGCCGGCCAGCTTCTCCACCTCGGGCGCCAGCCACGCCTCCCAGTCCTCGGCGAGCGCGGCATCCGAGACGTCCGGCCACGGCTCACCCAGTTCCCGGTGCAGCAGGGCCAGCCGCCGGCGCAGGGTGTCGGCCGCCTCCGAGACCCCCAGCGGCCCCAGTCCCTCGGTGCGCAGCATCTGCACGACGGCGGCCCGCCCCTGCGCCCGGTCCGGGGTCACCGGGGTCTCCGAGAGCACGATCGCCCCGATCCCGCGCCGCAGCCTGCCGACCACCCGGCCGTCCTGCCAGTGGGCGGTGCGTTCCTCCACCATGAGCGGTCCGGCCAGCCGCTGGGCCAGTTCGCCGTCCACGGGAGCGGCTGCACGGATCACGGCCCCCGTCCCGGCCGCGGCCCTGCCCTCGGCGCGGGCGACCTCCGCACAGGCCAGCCACTCGGCTCCGGCCAGGGTGCTGCCCGGCGGCAACGCCGCGCGCGTGCCCGAGGCCAGCAGGTAGACCTCCGCCCCCGCCCCGGGGCCCGTTCCGGGGACACCCACCCGGCGGGCCAGCCGTTCGGGCCAGGCCAGCCCGACGACGGCCCCCACCCCCAGCTCCCCCGGCACCCGGGCGCCCGGGGACCGGTCGCGGCCCGTGGCGGCGTCCGAGCCCGGGCCGCGCCCCGAGGACGCCAGGTCCTCGAACCGCCTCGTGTCCTGAGCCCATCGGGCGGCACTGCCGTCGCGGGCGCCTCCCGCGCGGCCCGCGCCGCCGGGCCGCAGCGAGGACAGTGCACCGGTGAGGTCCGCCCCGTCCGGCCGGACGTCGGAGGAGACCAGGGCGACGACCTCGGCGGCGGCACGTGCCCCGACCAGTCCCGTCCCGTCGAGCAGGGCGCGGGCCAGCCGCGGTTCGGCCGGGATCGCGGCGAGCCCCCGCCCGTGGTCGGTGGCGCGGCCGGCGTCGTCGATGGCGTCCAGGGCCCTCAGCGTGGCCAGCGCCTCGGCCAGCGGGTCCTGCGGCAGCGGGTCCGGCAGCACGAGCCCCTCTCCACCCGGGGCGCCCCAGCAGGCCAGGACGAGCGCCGCCCCGGTCAGGTCCGCCACCTGGATGGCGGGGGTGGGGTGTGCGGGTGCGGTGCCCAGGGTGGATCGGTCATAGCAGCGCACCACCGTCCCGGGCCCGAGGCGGCCGGCGCGCCCGGCCCGCTGTTCGGCGGAGGACTGCGCGCAGGTCACCGTCACCAGTCCCGTCATGCCGCGGCCGGTGTCCCGCCGGGGTTCGCGGGCGAGTCCGGAGTCCACCACCAGGCGCACGCCCGGAACGGTCAGGGAGGACTCGGCCAGCGAGGTGGAGACGATGATCCGTGGTGCGCCGCCGGGCTCACGGCCGCCCACGGCGCGGTCCTGCTGGGCGGAGGTGAGCTGACCGTGCAGGGGCAGCACCTCGGTGCCGGGGGCCAGGTGCGCGATCCGCTCACAGGTCACCGTGACCTCCCGGGCGCCGGGGACGAAGACCAGCGCATCGGTTCCCGGCTCGGTGGCCAGCGCCGCCGTGTGGGCCTCGACCGCGCGTCGGGCGACGTGGTCCAGGAACTCCCGCGTCACCCCGCGGGTGTCCTGCCGCGGGCCGGAGTGCGGGCGATAGGAGACGTCCACGGGATGCAGCGCCGACGGGCAGTCGACCACCGGCGCCGGAGCGTCCCGGCCGGTCCCCTCGCCCAGCCTCTCCGCGAACCGGGCGGCGTCCAGGGTGGCGGACATCGCCACGAGCAGCAGGTCCGGACGCAGCTGTACGACCTCCCCGAGCATGCCGAACAGCAGGTCCGACTCCAGGTCACGTTCGTGGACCTCGTCCAGGATCACCGCACCGGTCCCGGCCAGTTCCGGGTCCGCCAGCAACCGGTTGACCAGGATGCCCGGGGTCACGAACTCCACCAGGGTGTCCCGGGACGTCGTCCGCTCCCCGCGCACGGTGTAGCCGGCGCGGTTCCCGGTCTCGGCCCGGCCGGTCCCCCCGGATCCCCCCGGTCCGCCCGCTCCCGCCGGGTGGTCGAGGCTCGCCAGCCGACGGGCCGCCGCGCGGGCGGCCACCCGGCGCGGCGGGGT
>JAPFFX010000267.1 GCA_026645375.1 Citricoccus sp. WCRC_4
CTCCTCGGCACCGCCGATTACTACGGGTTCGCCGAGCAGTTGAGGAGGCCGAGCGCACCGGGCTGCGGCGGCTGCGCGAGTTCCTGGCGGCCGAGGCTGAACCGGTCCTGGCCGACCACTGGGAACGAGGCGAGACGCCGCTGTTTCTGCGGGACGGACTGGCGGGGTTGGACCTGGTGGACCCTGCGGAGATCCGCGACGCCGGGGAGGCCGTCCGGCCGTTGTTCACCGGGTTCCGGAGCCTGGAGTTCTCCCGCATCGACGGGTCACTGGCCATCCTGTTCGGCGGCCAGGCCGGGATGTTCCGCACCGTGGTGCGGACCGGGGCCGGCCCGGAACAGCTCGCCGCCTGGGACGAGGACATCGCGGCGTTCCGGATGACCGGGTGCTTCGCCCTGACCGAGCCCGAGCACGGTTCCGACATCGCGCGCGGCGTGCAGACCGTGGCCCGCCGGGACGGAGGCAACTGGGTCCTCACCGGTGCCAAGCGGTGGATCGGCAACGCGGCGTTCTCCGAGTACGCGGCGGTCGCGGCGCGGGACGCCGACGACGGCCAGGTCAAGGTCTTTCTGGCTCGCACCGACGATCCGGGCATGACCATCACCACGATCCGCGGCAAGACCTCCCTGCGCATGGTGGACAACGCCGACATCACCCTCGACGGCGTCCGGGTGCCGGACTCCCACCGCCTGCAGGAGATCAACTCCTTCGCCGACCTCAACCGGGCCTTCCGCACCCTGCGCCCGGACGCGGTGTGGAACGCCACCGGCCTGCAGATCGGCCTCTTCGAGACCGTGCTCGACTACACGCGGCGGCGCGAGCAATTCGGCCGGCCGATCGCCTCGTTCCAGCTGGTCCAGGACCACCTGGTCACCATGCTCGGCAACGCCAACGCCTCCCTGGCGCTCGCGGTCCGCCTGGCGCAGCTGGCCGCCGCGGACGGCGTCGGCGACGCCCAGGCAGCCCTGGCCAAGGCCTGGGTGTGCCGCCACATGCGTCAGAGCGCCGCCCTGGGCCGGGAACTGCTGGGCGGCAACGGCATCCTGCTGGACCATCGGGCCGCCCGGTTCCACGCGGACGCCGAGTCCCTCTACACCTTCGAGGGCACGGACCAAGTCAACACCCTGATCGTCGGCCGGGACATCACCGGCCACGGGGCCTTCGTCTAGGAGACAGGAGGACCCCGGTCACCTCGTCACCCCCTTCGCCCCTGTCCACACCTCACTCATCAGTCCCTCTGCACCACCCCTGCGCTGCAGGCCGGATGAACTGGAGCAGCATTCCATGACGCACCTTCCCGAACACACCCGTCAGCAATCCCCGGACGGCCCGACGGCGGCCGGCCCGGTGCGCCGGGCACCGGACACCCAGGTGCCCACTACCGACCCGGCCCGGGCCCGCGAGGCCCGCAGCGTCATCGGCGCGACGTTCCTGGGCACCACGATCGAGTGGTACGACTTCTTCCTCTACGCGGCGTCCGCCGCACTGATCTTCGGACCCCAGTTCTTTCCCTCGGACAACGCCACGGCCAGCCAGATCGGCGCGTTCGCGACCTTCGCGTTCGGGTTCATCGCCCGGCCGGTCGGCGGCATCCTCGCCGGGCACTTCGGAGACCGGATCGGCCGCAAGCGGATGCTGGTCCTGTCCCTGTACCTGATGGGCGGGGCCACCGTGCTGATCGGGCTGATCCCCACCTATGCCACCATCGGCATCTGGGCGCCGATCCTGCTGACGCTGCTGCGGCTCATCCAGGGCCTCGGCGTGGGCGCCGAGTGGGGTGGTGCCGTGACGATGGCCATCGAGCACGCACCAGCGAACAAGCGGTCCCTCTACGGTGCCGCCCCGACCATCGGGCTGCCGGCCGGACTGATGCTTGCCAACCTGATGCTCATCATCCTGATGGCCGTGACCGGTCCGGACTTCCTGGAATGGGGCTGGCGGATCGCCTTCGTGATCAGCGTCCTGCTGGTCGTCGTGGGGATCTGGGCCCGCCGCCGGCTGGGTGAGAGCCCGCTGTTCGAGGAGTCCGTGAAGAACGAACCGGCCAAGGTGCCCTTCCTGGAGGTCTTCAGGGGCTTCACCCCGCAACTGCTCCTGACGATCTTCGTGGCCGGCGTGCCCTCGATCCTGTCCTACATCGTGCTGACCTGGGCCCTGTCCTACGGCACCACCCAGATCGGTTACTCCCAGTCCGCACTGCTCTGGATCGGCATCGCGTGCTGCGTCCTGCAGATCGTCATGGTGCCCCTCCTGGCCCGACGGGCGGACCGGACCGGCCTGACCAGGATGGCGGTGGCGGGGGCCACCCTCATGATCGCCGGGGCGCTGCTGTTCTTCCCCTTGTTCAACACCGGGAACATCTGGCTGGCCGCCCTGGCCACGCTGCTGGCGCACGCCTCCACGTCCTTCGCCTGGGCCGTCGTCCCGCCGATCCTCACGCAGGCGTTCCCGGGGCGGGTCCGCTACTCCGGCATCAGCATGGCCTACCAGTTCGGTGCCATCATCGGCGGGGGCTTCGCACCCCTGATCGCCACGACGCTGCTGGCCCGCACCGGGACCAGCTGGTCGGTTGCCGGCTACGTCGTCGTTGCCTGTCTCGTCATGCTGGCGTGCACCCTGGCGCTGACCCGGTACCGCACCCACCGCGACTACGCGGACGACGCCGACTGAGGCCGGGGCACGACCCAGCCGGGCCCCGCACCTGCTCCGGCGGCACACGCCCCCGTCCGCCCTCAGCGCGCGGGCGAGGGCGTGCACGTCACCCCACCCGCAGCAGCACCTCGGCACCGGGTTCTGCCCGCAGGCCGGGCACCTCCACCTCGGTGGCGCACAACTCGACCATCGCTCCGGCGTCGGTGGGGCGCAGTACCACCCCGAGCAGTCGCCCGCGGCTGCCGAGCACGTCGGCCACTCCGGCGGCGCCCGCATCCGGGGTCTCCGCCGACCCACCGTCCGCTGATCCGGCCACCGCAGTGCTACCACCCGCGCCAGGACCCCCGGCCGCGCCCGCCGCGACGCCCAGAAGTTCCGCCCGCGTCCCCACCGTCAGCACCCGGCCGTCGCCCATCACGGCGATCCGGTCCGCCACGGTGAAGGCCTCGGCGTGGTCATGGGTCACGTACACGGAGGTCGTCCCCGTGCTCGTCAGGATCCTGCGCAGCTCCACGGCCAGGCGTTCGCGCAGCGCCCGGTCCAGGGCGGACAGCGGTTCGTCCAGCAGTAGCACGCGCGGCCGGGTCGCCAGGGACCGGGCCAGGGCCACCCGCTGGGCCTGGCCGCCGGACAGCGTCTGCACGGCGCGGTTCCCGTAGCCGTCCAGCCCCACGAGCCCCAGCATCTCGTCCACGCGTCCGCGCCGCTCGGCCCGGCTCAGCCCCGAGGTCTCCAACCCGTAGCCGATGTTCCTCGCCACCGACCGGTGCGGGAACAGTTGCCCGTCCTGGAACACCATCCCGCACTCGCGCTCGTGCACGGGCACCCGGTTCATCCGCCGGCCGCGCATCCACAGGGTGCCGGCGGACACCCTCTCCAGTCCGGCGATCCCGCGCAGCAGCGTCGACTTGCCCGAGCCCGAGGCGCCGAGCAGCGCGACGATCTCGCCGGCGTCGACGGCCAGGTCCACGTCCTGCACCGCGACGAACCCGTTCGGGTACGCCACGGACACGCCCTCGCACACCAGCGCCCGCTCTGTCTCGACACCCATCAGAACCCCGCTCCCGTCCCGGCCGCGCCCCGTGGGCGCAACCGCTCGCACACCAGCATCACCGTCGCGGTCAGCACCGCCAGGATCACCGACCCGGCCATCGCCATCCCGTAGTTGTCCTCCCCGGGCCGGCCCAGCAGGCGCACGATGAGCACCGGCAGGGTCTGGTAGTCGGGGGAGGCGAGGAACGTCGTCGCCCCGAACTCGCCCAGGGACACCGCGAACGCGAATCCGGCGGCCAGGCCGAGCCCGCGCACCAGGAACGGCCCGTCCACGGTCCGCAGCACCCGCCCGGGAGACGCGCCCAGCACGGCCGCGGCCTCCCGCAACCGCGGGTCCACGGCCCGCAGCACCGGCACCAGCGAGCGGATGACGAGCGGCAACGCGACCACGGCCTGGGCCAGCGGCACCAGCGCCCCCGAGTACGCCAGCTGCGGGGCGGAGGCCACGAGGGACACCACGAACCCGAAGCCCACCGTCACCGCGGACACCCCCAGCGGCAGCATGATCGCCGCGTCGAACAGCCGCTGGGCCCGCGCCGCCCAGCGCGAGCGCACCGGCCGGGTCAGCAGCAGCGCCAGCGGCACCCCGACCACCAGCGTGATGACCGTGGCGTCCAGGGCGATCTTCACCGAGTGCTCCAGGGCCTGCAGCACCGTGGTCCCCCCGGCGAACCCGGACCCGGCGCTGGAACCGATGAGCTCGTAGTTGCGCAGTCCCCACCCCTGGGAGGACTGGAAGGACCGCGCCACCAGGGCCACGATCGGCGCGGCGATCAGCAGCCCCACGGTCAGCATCGTCACCGCGAACGGCACCGCGTCCCCGCGCCGCAGCGGGTGGGACGTCGGCTCGCGCAGCCGCAGTGCCGTCTCCGTCCCGGCGCGGAACCGGTTCGCCAGCGTCACCGCCAGGACCACCACCACGAACTGCAGCGTGGAGAACACCGCGGCCGTGCGCAGGTCCAGGAACGCCGTCGTCTGGATGTAGATCTCGGTCTCCAGGGTGCCCACGCCCGGCCGGCCCAGGGTCTGCACGATCCCGAACGCCGTCGAGCAGAACAGGAACACCAGCGACCCGGCCGAGGCGATCGCCGGCCCCAGCGCCGGCACCGTCACGGTCACGAACGTCCGCCACGGCGAGGCCCCGAGCATCCGGGCGGCCTCCCCGGTGCGCGGGTCCAGCGTGGACCACAGGGCCCCGACCTGCCGCACCACCACGGAGAAGTTGAAGAACACCATCGCCAGCACGACGGCCGTGAGCGTCTGGTCCAGCCCCAGGAATCCCAGCGGCCCGTTCTCGGCCAGCAGGGCCCGGAACGCGGTGCCCACCACCACCGTCGGCAGCACGAAGGG
>JAPFFX010000272.1 GCA_026645375.1 Citricoccus sp. WCRC_4
GTACACGTTTGTGCGCATGCTCCCGGGCGCTTCAGGGCGGTCCGTTTGCTGGTCAAGGAAGGGGGATCAGTCTTTGACCTGCGACAACGACTCGAACTGTACGTACACCCGTAGAGCCTGATCACGAGTGAGCCCTACCCGGATCTCCGTCAGGGACTACTCGGTTGGCCCGATGTTTCCTCGGGATCGATACGTATACGGAGTTTCATGTCGCGGAGTTGTCGCTCAGTCCCTGCGCCATGAAATGGCGCATAGCTGGGGCAGGGGTTTCTGCGGGCTGCAGCACCGGGATCGGAACTATAGGCTCGTTCGCCGAGCCGGCAGAGGCGATTACTCCGGCTCCGGAGCCTCTGAATGTGCGGGACCGTCCGTGCCTGAGTGCGCAGTCGCGAAACGCAACGATGGTCTTGTCGGAGGCAGGTGAACCTCTCGAACGGCACGAGTCCAGTGGGCGAAGCCCGGAGGTAGGTGAACGACACGTTCGAGGGCCTGAACCCGACAAGATGTCGAGCCCAGACCCTCGAGGTCTGGCTGTTGATGACCCAGTGCTACTGGGGGACAGTCCCATGGGAAGAGACGCCTCGCCGTGACTGAGAACGGCATGCCAGTATCAATAGAGTGTTGAGGTGACGGGACTCGGGCTGCAACCCCATGTATAGGCGACATTTCCTGAGCGTGGTCCTGCACCAGGAACGGTCCGGTACAGGCATGACCCATTAGATCTCGCAGTGGCTGCATGCGGAAAGGGTTCGTCGTCGTTGGGGCGACAGGATAATCCGACGGTCACCCGGACAGTGCCGTCCGCAGAGGATTCGCAGACGGCAGTCACGAATGACGTGCCGGCAGTCACGCCGGCCGCGGGGTTCTTACGCGGTCAGCCCTGCTGTGCCAGCCAGGCCGTGACCTCGCGCGACTGCCGGGCGAGCACCTTGCCGACCCTCGGCTCGGCGGCCTCGGCCAGCTTGCCGCCCACCAGCGGGATCCTGCACTCCACGTAGCCGTCCACCTGCACGTCGGTGCCGGTCCCGGTCGGCACCAGCCGCTGCTCGGCGGTCGCGGTGACCTTGACCGCGGTGACGCTGAGCACCAGCTGCCCGGTCCGGGAGCCGTCCGCCGCAGGGGCGGACCAGTTCTCCTGCTGCTCCACGCTCAGCCTGTCCCCGAGGAACTTGCCGGCGAACTTCTGCACCGACTCCGGCAGCCGGTGCACGGGGACGGAACGGAGCATGGTGACGGACACCGGCCCGGTCGGCTCACCCTGGCGCTCGAAGGCGACCAGCTGACCACCGAGACCCTCGGTGACCGTGCGGTTGAATTCCTCACTGGCCAGGGCCGTGAACACGTCAGCCGGCGGGTGGGCGATAGTGGTGGACTCCTTGAACGCCATGGGGCTCCTCCTGGGGGTTCGACGCTACGTGGCCTCCGCTGGCAGCGGACGCCGGAGACGAGCCTATCGGAGCAACTATGCTGGGATGAATGACCACACCCCACCCGCTGGCAGGGCTGTTCCCCGCCCTGCTGCAGGACCCGTCCGTCGCCGCCGCCGTCGTCTCCGCCGGCCGGACCGGAGCCGATCGCACCGAGGACCTGGAGATCAGCCTGCCCGACGGCGCCCGGGCGCCCCTGGTGGCCATGCTCGCCGGCGCGCACCGCGGGATGCCGGGGGTCCGCGAGGACGTCGGGCGGGGCCTGGCCCGGCCCGGCGTCGTCCTGCTGGTGACCGCGACCTCCCGGGAGTCCGAGGACCTCGCCGCCGACCTGGCCGGCTGGATGGACCCGGAGACGGTGGCCCACTTCCCGTCCTGGGAGACCCTGCCGCACGAACGGCTCTCGCCGCGCTCGGACACCGTGGGCAACCGCTTGGCGGTGTTGCGCCGGCTGACGCACCCCGGCGAGGCCGGCCGGCCGCCCCTGGCCGTGGTCACCGCCCCGGTCCGCTCGGTGCTCCAGCCCCTCGTGGCCGGGCTCGGCGACCTCGCCCCGGTGCGCATCCGCGTGGGCGAGGACCACGACTTCGACGCGGTGGTCCAGGCCCTGGCCGACGCCGCCTACTCGCGGGTGGACATGGTCTCGCGCCGCGGCGAGTACGCCGTGCGCGGCGGGCTGCTGGACGTCTTCCCGCCCACCGAGGCCCACCCGCTGCGCATCGAGTTCTTCGGGGACACCGTGGAGCAGATGCGGTACTTCTCCGTCGCGGACCAGCGGTCCCTGCAGGACGCCACCGGTGACGGCTCCGGCCACCCCACCACGCTGTACGCCCCGCCGTGCCGCGAGCTGCTGCTGACCGACTCCGTCCGCCGCCGGGCCCGGGACCTCCAGCCGTCCCTGCCCGGCGCCGTGGACATGCTCGAGCGGATCGCCGAGGGCATCGCCGTGGAGGGCATGGAGTCCCTGGCGCCGGTGCTGGCGGATGGCATGGTCCCGTTCCTGGAGCTGCTCCCCGAGGACTCGCTGACCGTCCTGGTGGAGCCGGAGAAGGTCCGGCACCGCGCCGACGACCTGCTCAACACCAACGAGGAGTTCCTCACCGCGGCCTGGGCCTCCGCCTCCCAGGGCGGCTCGGCCCCGGTGGACATCACCGCGCTGGGCGGCGGTGCCGGAACCGGTCCCGACACCGGCCAGGCCGGGGCGGGCGGCTTCGCCACCCTCGCGGAGACCCGCGCCACCGCGCTGGACCGCTTCCAGGGCTGGTGGCAGCTCACCGCGCTGGGGGCCGACGTCGACCTGCTCCCCGACGCCTCCGCGCTGCGCACCGCCTTCACCGAGCCGCGCGGCTTCCATGGGGACGTGGACGCCATGATCCAGCACGTCAGCCAGCGGTGTGCCGAGGGCTGGCAGGCGGTCGTGGCCACCGACGGCCCCGGCCCGGCCCGGCGACTGGCCGAGCTGCTCGGCGAGTCCGGACTGCCCGCCGTCGTGGTGGAGACCGTGCCCGCCGAACCGCAGCCCGGGCAGGTGACCATCACCACCGCCGTCGCCGGTTCCGGTTTCGCGATGCAGCAGGCGAAGGTGGCCCTGCTGACCGAACAGGACCTGTTCGGGCGCAACCGGGCCTCCGGGCCGCGCGGGGCCACCAAGACCCTGGCCCGCAAGCGCCGCAACGCGGTGGACCCGCTGAGCCTGACCGAGGGCGACTACGTGGTGCACAGCCAGCACGGCATCGCCAGGTTCGTGGAGCTGCAGCGCCGCAAGGTGGCCGGCGCCGGGACGGCCGGGGGTGCCGGCAGCTCGGCCACCGGGGAGTCCTACCGCGAGTACCTCGTGCTCGAGTACGCCCCGTCCAAGCGCGGGGCGCCGGGGGACCGGCTCTTCGTGCCCACGGACCAGCTGGACCAGGTGAGCCGGTACGTCGGCGGGGAGGCGCCGAGCCTGTCCAAGATGGGCGGTTCGGACTGGGCCTCCACCAAGTCCAAGGCGAAGAAGGCGACCAAGCAGATCGCCGGGGAGCTGATCCGGCTGTACTCGGCGCGGATGGCCTCGAGGGGACACTCCTTCGCCCCGGACACCCCGTGGCAGCGTGAGCTCGAGGAGTCCTTCGCGTTCATCGAGACCCCGGACCAGCTCACCACCATCAACGAGGTCAAGCAGGACATGGAGGCCGCGGTCCCCATGGACCGGCTGGTCTCCGGCGACGTCGGCTTCGGCAAGACCGAGGTGGCGATCCGGGCGGCCTTCAAGGCCGTCCAGGACGGCAAGCAGGTGGCGGTGCTGGTCCCGACGACGCTGCTCGCCCGCCAGCACCACGAGACCTTCACCGAACGGTTCGCCGGCTTCCCCGTGAAGGTCAGGGCGCTGTCCCGGTTCCAGAACGCCGCGGAGTCCAAGGAGACCCTCGACGGGATGGCCGAGGGCTCGGTGGACGTGGTCATCGGTACCCACCGGCTGCTGTCCAAGGAGATCCGGTTCAAGGACCTGGGGCTGGTGATCGTGGACGAGGAGCAGCGCTTCGGGGTGGAGCACAAGGAGGCACTGAAGACGATGCGCACCAACGTGGACGTGCTGGCCATGTCCGCCACCCCCATCCCGCGCACCCTGGAGATGTCCCTGACGGGGATCCGGGAGACCTCCACCCTGGCCACGGCGCCCGAGG
>JAPFFX010000063.1 GCA_026645375.1 Citricoccus sp. WCRC_4
GACTGGATGGATGCCGTCCTGTCCCTGAAGACCTCCTCGGCCATGGCCGGTGCCGCGGCCCTGTCCCAGCTGGCCGCCGAACTCCAGGACTACCTGGCGAAGCGTCCACCGGCCCCTGTCCGCTGGCCCATGGCCGACTGCCTTGAGTCGCTCATGGCGAGATTGCGCCACCTGGCCCGCGAGACGGCCCACCAACTGCGGCTGTTCCTCCATCGGCTCTCGGGAAGTCTCCACCTCGCATGAGCTGGCGGCCCTGCCGAACCCGGAACGCACGCGACCCCAACACACCGATCAGGCGGTTGGGGCCGCGTCATCTCCGGGAGGTGTCCGCTCGGGAGCCTGAATCCGGTTACCCGGACGTCTCGGCAACCCCTGCGGCCCGATAACCGACGCCGCGCACCGTCTCGATCCACCGCGGCCGGCGCGGGTCGTCGCCGAGCTTGCGGCGCATGTTGCCCACGTGCACCTCGACCGTGCGCTCGTCCGACTCGGACACGAAGGTCCCGCCGTCCGGCTCATCCCCACGGATGAGACGGGTCAGCTCGGACTTGGACCGCACCACCCGGCCACTGCGCAGCAGCGTCTCCAGCAGCACGAATTCGGTGGGCGTCAGCGCCACGTCCCGGCCCTCGGCCTCCACATGGTGCACGTTCGGGTACAGCACCAACCCGTCCAGGACCAGCCGGGCATCGGCGGTGAAACCCGCACCGCCGGTCGCGCGGGACGGTGCCCCGGATGCGGAACCGCCAGGGCCCGACGTCGGGCGCGCACCCCCGGCGGCAGCGTCACCGGAACCGGGCGGGGGAACGGCCGCGGGAGCGGATGCGGCCGAAGCGGGGCTGGGGCTCTGGGCCGCGGGCTGTGGGACGGTCGGCCCGGCGGGAGACTGCGTGATGCGGGGACGGCGCAGCATCGCCTCCACGCGGGCGCGCAGCTCGCGCGGGCGGAAGGGCTTGGTGAGGTAGTCGTCGGCGCCGGCGTCCAGGCCCATGAGGGTGTCGATCTCCTCGTTGCGGGCGGTCAGCATGACGACGTAGGCGTCCGTGAAACGCCGCACCCGGCGGGTGACCTCGTAACCGTCGATGTCCGGCAGGCCGAGGTCCACGGTGACCAGGACAGGGTCGTTCTCCTGGACGGCGTGCACGCCGTCCGTGCCATTGGCCGCGGCATGGACCTCGAAGCCGGACTGGCCCAGCAGGGCCACCATCAGCTCACGGATGTCCTCATCGTCCTCGACCACTACCGCTACACGCCGGTCGTCCATCGCATTTCCCCTTGTCATCAGCCTTGCGTCCAACGCTACGGCAGGCCGTGGACGGCATAGGGTGGACTGGCACCAGCATAAGGCCGTTGTGACGCCAGATCGGAGATTCGTCATGCCTGCACGCCGGACGTCGGTGACATCGTCCGAGGGGGCCACGTCCGACTCTGGCGTGGCGCCCATCCTGGAGTCCCTGCCCGAGGTGGCCAACCGGATCACGGCACGCGGGCCGGCCAGGGACGAGACTTCAGGCGGGGGCCCGCATTTCGCCCAGCTCTCACTGCGCTGGCGCGTACTCCTCTCCCAGCTGCCCCTGACCATCTCCGTGCTGCTGGTGCTCGTGTTCGTCCTCGCGGTGCCCCGGCATGAGCACGTGGGTCACGGGGCGGGCACCACACCCGCTGACACCCCTGGGTTCTTCGCCGGAGTGGCGGGGGTCATGGTGCTGACCCTCGCGGCGGCCTTAGTCCCCTGGGACCGGCTCCCCACCGTGGCCTACTGGTCCATCCCCCTACTGGACTTCGTGGCGATCGCTGCGATCTGGGACTCTGCCAGGTATGCGCTGGACGGGATGCCCATGCTCGCGGCGTTCCCCGTCTTCTGGATCGCCTGGTCCGGCATCTACCCGGTCTGGGGCATCTCGCTGGGTATCATCGGCACGGCCGCGGTGGCCTGGTGGCCGTACCTGCACGATCGCGAGGCCCTTCCCCCGGAGGATCTGTTACGCCCCCTGCTGGTGCCGTTGTTCATGCTGGCCCTGGCCGTCGCGGCGAGCGTACTGGCCCGGAGCATGGACCGTCAGCGCGACGAGCTCAAGGTCGTCCTGGCCTCCACCCACCAGCAGAACCGCCGGCTGGAGGCCATCCTGGACACCACGGACGTGGGCATCGTGGTGACGGACCGGGAAGGCAACGGCCTGATCTGGAACGCCGCGCAACAGCGCCAGCACCTCATCGGCCAGCCGGAAGGACGGCACGACGCCACGGAGAGTGAGTTGTTGGTCTTCGAACCCGACGGGGTGACGCCGGTCCCCGCGGAGGAGCGTCCACTGTACCGGGCCGTCCGCGGGGAGAGCTTCTCCGACCGGCTCTACGCGCTCGGGGTGGACGGGAGCCAGCAGTTCATGTCCATCTCGGCCCAGGCCATGAGGGGCGACGACGGTGAGTTCGACGGCACCGTGGTGGTCTTCCAGAACGTCACCGACCTGATCGATGCGATCCGGGCCCGGGAGCAGTTCGTGGCGGACGTCTCCCACGAATTCCGCACCCCCCTGACCTCGATCATCGGGTACCTGGACCTGGCGATCGAGGACGAGCAGGACGAGGCGATCGCGCGCTACCTGAAGACCTGCCAGCGCAATTCGGAACGGTTGCTCGCCCTGGTCAACTCGCTGCTGGACTCGGCCTCCGGCAATGCCGTGCCGGCGCTGGAGCCGACGGACCTGGCCCGACTCGTGCAGCACAGCGTGGAATCGGCGCAGGTGCGGGCGGACAACGGGAGGATCACCCTGGTGACGGACCTGCCGGAGAAGCTGCCCGTGCAGGCGGACAAGGTCAAGATGAGCCAGGTCGCCGACAACCTGATCTCCAACGCCGTCAAGTACACCGAGTCCGGCGGCACGGTCACCGTGACGGTCCGCCGATCGGGCGACTGCGCCGAGATCGAGGTTGCAGACAACGGCATCGGGATCAGCCCCGAGGATCAGGAGAAGCTGTTCACCAACTTCTACCGCACGGAGCACGTCCGGCGGGCGGCCATCCCCGGGACCGGCCTGGGCCTGGCCATCACGCGGGCCTTCGTCCGTGCCCACGGGGGCGAGATCACGGTGGCCTCCGCACCGGGAGTCGGCTCCACCTCCACGGCATCGATCCCGGTGGACGGGCCCTCAGCGCCGTCACCGGAGTCTCCGGAATCGGCAGGGTCGGCGGAGTCAGCGGAGTTACGATCACGCTAGACGTCGACTCCACCGGCGTGTCCCGACGTCCAGCGTGATCGTGACTGTCGCTGGGTGGACGGCGGTTCAGGCGAGCAGGCGCCAGCTGCCCGGCTCCACGCGGGATCCGGCGCGCAGCCGGGCGGCGCCGGACTCGTCCCAGGGCTCGGAGCGGGCGATGTGCTCGGCCCGCGCCGTCCAGGCAGTGCAGACCTGGGGGATGTACGCGTCCTCCTGGCCCATGAACAGCCGACGGCGGAACATGGCCCACTCGATGGCCGGCACCGCCACGGAGTAGGCTCCGCCGACGTCGATCCCGTCGAGCGCCTCCAGGACCGCGTCCCGCCCGGACTGCGCGGCCAGCCAGACGCGCGACGAGGCCGGCGAGAGCGGCTGGGCCAGGGCGGCGAGCCCGACGTCGAGGCTCGGGTCCGCCTCGGAGGGCACCGGGAGCAGGTCGGTGGCGTTGCGCCAGTCACCGAACGGGGAACCGTCCGGGAGGACCACTGCTCCCTCCTGATCGCCGGTATTGCGCCAGGGGTCCTCGGGGTCGAGGGTCTCGACCAGGTCCGTCAGCACGCCGGAAGCCCACAGGCGGAACCACTGCGGGTCGGTGGAGGAGATCCGCCGCAGTTCATCACTTGCCGAAGCGCGGTACTCGTCGGAGACCAGCGGCTCACACCGGCTGATGGTCCACCTCGAGACAGCCTCTCTTATGGTCACGACAACGTCCTCTGGTCTGACGGGCACTGCGGCAGGGGGGTGGCCGCGGGGTGCGGCAGGGGATCGCCGCGTAGTCAAGTCTACCGAGGGCTTGCACGCTGGGAGCGGGGTCTAGCGCGTTCCGCGTAGCGCTCGAGTAGGGATCGTCACCATCGGTCACGGAACGCGTACAGGCATGGCGACGGTGCGAGTGTTGATGTCGAAACCGGCCGCTGACAGGGAGTGATGACGCATAGGAACGGCATGACAGAGGACGGACGGCCGCAGCGGCACCCAGTGCTGGAGACGTTCTGCGTGCGGCTGGAGTCCATCCTCTGGGGCCGGGCCGCTGAGGCCCTCCAAGAGGCCGGATGGCCGGCCGGGGAGTGGGAGGTCCTGCTGTTACCGATGTGGGACTGGCGCCTCCCCGCCATGGAGATCGGACGCAAGGGGCTGGACCATGCGTCCGGTGCGGCGCTGCTGATGCCGGTGCGTCTGGACTGGGGCGGGAACGACGCCCTGCTGCGACTGGTGGACCCGGCCGGGCCGTCACCGTCGTATCGCTGGACGGCACACTCCATGGGGTGGGATGACGCGGGTGAATTCCAGCCGAATAGTTCCAGATCAGCGTCCCATCCCGGGCTGCGCGACGGTATAGTCGGCAGTGATAACCAACACGCCCCCGGGATCCGCCGCTGCGCCGTCGAAGACCTTGATGAGCTCGTCCGTGCCGGTCGCCAGTCCCAGTGGCAACTATTGTTCAGTCTCGAGCCGTTCGTCACCTCCGCCGTTCACAAGGCCCACTCAGCGGTGAGCCATGAGATCAGTGAAATGACCGGACGGTTCCAGCCTGTATTGCACGACACGGGAATTGAGCAGATCGTGAACGTCTTGATGGTGGGTGAGTCCACGGCCGGGGTGGCCGATACCCCGAGCGTGCCCCGGCTCCTGGAGCAGTGCCTGCGCCACGACCGGTTCACCAAGGTGGATCCCCTCATGTTCCTGCGCCGCAGTCTGCGCCGGGACGCCGAGGACCAGGTCCGCCGGGCCATCGGGGACCCGCGCATCGGTCCCAAGGTCCGCCGTCTCGCCCGGCAGATGCCCGGTGCCAGCCTGACCGAGATCGTGGCGGCCTATCGCGTCGAACATCCCCAGGACAAGCTCTCCACCGCGCGGGCAGAGGCAGCGCTCCAGGTGGGTTCGGACCCCATGGCCCGTTCCGTCGCGCTGGACCCGGAGACCAACCGGGGTGCCCGGTGACCCCCGTCTTCACCCCCGAGGGGGTCGCCGGGTCCCACCGCCCCGTGGGACGCCGGGCTGCCGGTCGTGAGACTCCCGTGATGAGCGAGTCGACCCTGATCGGCCGGTCCGCCGTGTCTCATCGGGTGTCCGGCCACGCGGCCGCCGTCGCCGCCGAGCGACGCCCGGCCCTGGACCAGCTGCGCGAGATGGCCGCGGCCTCCGGGGCCGAGCGGTTGCGGTTGCGGGACGAGTTCATCGGGGGCCAGCGCAAGGTCTTCCGCCTCCTGGCCCACCGGTTGTGCCGCACCATGGGCCTGAACGCCGCCCTGCACCGCGGCGACGTCGAACAGCTCGTGGCGATCGAGGCCCTGACCTGGGTGGATGAGCTGCTCGCGGACCCCTCGGCCCTGGAGGGCATCGAGAACTTCAGCGGGATGCTGCACGTGCGTTCCCGCGCCTCAGTCCGCGCCTGGGCAGACCGCAACCTGTCTCCGGCCTCCGGCATGATCGCCCTGAACCGCCGGGTGCGCAAGCTCAACCAGTTGCGGGACGAGATGCGCGCCGCCACCGGTGCCGAACCCACCGACGGGGAGCTCGTGCACGAGCACAACCGGCGCATGATGGCCACCCGCAAGGACGCCGCCAAGCAGGGCATGCTCGCCACCGCCGCCGACCTGCGCATCGCCGGCCCGGCCGTGGACATCCACGCCCTCGAGCTGGCCGTCGCCGGCCCGGAGGAGTGCCTGTTGCACCCCACCGAGGGACCGGCGCTGGTCCGTGCGGTGATCGCACGGGCCCGCACCATCGGCGGGATCACTGCGGATGTCGCCCAGGCGTGGCTCGCCGGCGTCTACGCCTCGGAAGGCTCCCAGCGCGTGCTGACCACCGGTGAGGTGGCCGAGCAACTGGGCCTGACTCAGGAGTCGGCCGCCGCCCAGATCCGCAAGGTGCGCAGGCTGGCCAAGCGGGTCCTCGCCGACCAGTTGGGCATCCTCAACGCCTGAACCGGCCCCGCCGGCTGCTCTTCCGAGGCGGCGGGGCATCGTGCGTTTCAGGGTCGCTCGAGGCGCCCGAGCCCGGCCGCGACCCCGGCGTGTCGCAAGGACACGCCGCAAAAACGCCCCGTGTGACGAAGGACACACCGTCGACGCGGTCGCCGGGGGAAAGTGCCGCACACATATCCGGTGTGCGTGCAGAGACCCTTTCCACCGATACCGCCTGCCGGGACCTCCTGGACCAGTGGGCCGCAGGCCGGCTCACCGAGCGCCAGGTGCGCCGGGAAGTGGCCACCATCCTGACCCGTTCCGGGATCTGCCGAGAGGTGTCCCGCGAGTACCAGACGTGGCACCACGCCCTGACCTCCGGGCCACAGCTGAGCCAGGACGTCGAGTCCGAGTTCGACGAGTTCCTGTTCCGCCGTGTCACCGAGGAGGGCCCGGACGCCTTCTTCGACCTCGAGCGCGCCCGGGCCGCCTCGGTCACCGGCTGGGCACGGCAGACCCTGCGGTCCGCCCGCAAGTCCGTGCTGCGCAACATCCACAACCGGACCGCCGCCCGCCAGGAGCTCGTGGCCCCCACCGGTCCCGAGGGCGGCGCGTACACCGCCGCCGCCCGGGCGTTCCAGTCCACCGCGGCCCCCGGCGCCCTCGAGGACGGCCCGGAGGTCGCCCAGCGGATCATGCTGGAGGAGGCCACCGAGTGGCTGCGCTCCAAGGCCTCGCACCACCGGGGGATCGCCCGCACCCAGGCCGGGGCCGCCGCCCTGAGGTTCGCCTTCTCCCTGCCGGACCTGATCCGACCGGACTGGCGCGTCCGGCGTCGGGCCCTGCCGGTCCTCGAGGCCGACCCCAAGGCCGCCCACCGGTCCGCCCAGGCCATGCTGGCCTGCCTCAACCGGATCCACGGCTGGCGCGGGCTGTTCGAGGCCGCCGACCAGGACCTGATGTCCCTGTGGGACGATTATTCGCGGGCCCAGCTGTTCGAGGTGGTGTCCAAGGACCCGGCGATCGCGTACACGCTGGCGTTGGAGACCCTGTCCGACCGGGCCCGCCCCGACCGCCCGTCCGTCCGCGCCTTCCGCAACGCCGTGAAGGACCTGGCCCCGGTCCTGAAGAACGGCCGCAAGCCCACCGGGTGGCGCACCGTCGTCAACGCCGTGGTCGACGCGTTCCTGGCCGAGGAGTTCGAGGCCTACTCCGCGTTCGACACCGCCGGCGCCGCCGCCCACGAGGAGAGGACCGCCGAGCGCGAGGCCGCCCTGGCCACCGCCTGGGATGCCTACGAGGCGATGGTCCGGTTCGCGGGCGCCCCGCTGGGCGGCACGCACGCGGAGGTCCGTGACCGCCTGGAGGGCATCATCGGCGGCATCCTCGGCGGAGGCGTGGAGATCCCGGACAACGTCACGCTGCTGCGCGCGGCCTGAGACCCGCCAGTACCCTGCCGGGACACCTCACACGTCATCACCGGCCCGCACCGTCATCAACCCGTCCACGGTCCCGGTCTCGATCCGTCCCGTGCGCGCGAACCCCGCCCAATCGGCACGCATCCGCCGGCCCCAGGCCTCGGTCTCGGCGGGGTCGAAGCCATGCAGCAAGTGGGTACCCCACACCTTCCGGTTGCCGAACAGCAGGGGCAGCTCGGCCGCGTGCGCGGAGGACAGCGGATTGTCCTCGGCCTCGGCGTGCACCAGGTAGTGGTAACCGTGGCCGCGGGCCGCGGCATGCCGGCGGATGAAGTGCTCCGCCCCGCGGGTGAAGATCACGTCCGTCAGCCACCGCACCAGGCCCTCGTGCACGGGTGGACCCAGGACCGGGATCCGGTTCAGCCTCGCGGCGGGTCCGACCACGGGGGCGAACAGGGCCGCCTCGCGCAGGTTGGACCCCACCAGGACGTCCACCCGCCGGGCGGCGTCGATCCAGGCTGCATCCCGCCGGTCGGCGTCCGGCAGCGGGTGCTCGCCGTACTCGGGACCGAACGGCATGGCCCCGCTCAGCCCGAGCCGCAGCGCGAACCGCGCCAGGTCGGACTCCATCCGCAGGAGGTCCTCCACGGGGGCATCCACCGGCAGCTCAGAGGCGCGCTCGCCCAGGGCGGCGGTCATCGCGGCCCGTCCGCGCATCAACCCGATCGGCGCCGACTGCATGATGACCCGGGAGAACAGGCCGGCCGTGCCCTCGGCGATCATCAGGTGCGCCGCCGCGTCGGCCCCGGCGGACTCACCCCAGAGCGTCACGTTCTCCGGATCCCCACCGAACGCGGTGATGTTGCGCCGCACCCAGTGCAGCGCCTCGATGAGGTCCAGCAGCCCGAGGTTGGCGGGCACTCCGTCGCGGCCGAGGAAGCCGAACAGCCCCAGCCGGTAGGTGATGCTCACCGTGACCACCCGCTGCTCGCTGACCAGCGCGCTCGGGTCGTAGTAGGGCTGGTCGCCGGCGCCGAGCACGTAACCGCCGCCGTGGATCCACACCATCACCGGCAGCCGCTCGTCCGGCCCGGCACCCGCCGGCGCGGTGACGGACAGGTGCTGGCAGTCCTCGGAGATCTCCAGCGGCCCCAGGAACTTCCCCGGCGACACCCCCTCGAGCGCGCGGACCGGCCGCTGCGGACAGGCCGGTGACCAACCGGTCGCCTCCACGGTCCCGACGGCGTCCGGCTCCGGCCGCGGGGGCCCGTACCGGATCGCGCGGGCATAGCGGATGCCGGTGGCCCGCCACACGGGGGCTCGCTCCGGGCCGTCGTCGACCCAGCCGCGGATCGTGCCCGCCGGACAGGTCCACTGGGGTGCGGTCGTCATGAACCCAGTGTGGCGTGAGTTACGAGCACGCCGCACGTCGGGACACGCCGGGCGGATCACCGTCGAGCGTGATCGTCACCCAGTGTCCTGGGTCCGTATGGACCCCGACCGTGCAGAACGAACCCCTGGCGCGCACCGGCCCGCATAGGGGTCGGTGGACGACCGGTGTGACGGTCGACGGGGAGAGGAGAGGCATGTCCGTGACGGTCAATGAGCTTCAGTCCGACCCGACCCTGCCGCCCGGCGGGGGCGTGGCCCTGTACCAGGACGGCTGGCTGGGTCCTGCCTGGAGGACGCGTCGGGCGGCGTCCAGCACTGCGCGAACGAGGAGCTGACGTGGACTTCATCGCGCAGGACATCGCCGCACAGATCATGATGATGGAGACCAGGGCCCTGCGGACCATGACCGCGAGGGGATTCGACCGGCGGCTGGCCGAGGCCGCCAGCCTGGCGGAGCCCGGGGCCCGCGGCGCGGTCGTGGCCACGCAGGGGCCGCGGGCCGTCATCGGCGGGCTGCCCGTGGCCGTGGGGGACGTGGTGACCGTCGGCGGGACCGGGGGTGCCGGAACCGGGACAGGCCCCGGGCGCGCCGGCGTCGAGGCCGAGGTGGTGGCCGTCCACCGCACCGAGGCCACGGTCATGCCCCTGGCCGACGGCTGGGCGCCGGCCGCCGGAACTCCCGTGACCCTCGCGCACCGCGGGGGAGAGGTGCCCGTGGGCGACGGGCTCATCGGCCGCGTCATCGACGCCCTGGGCCGGCCGATCGACGGCAAGGGGCCGATCACCGGCACCCGACTGGTGCCCGCGCACCACGCCGCCCCGCACGCCCTGGACCGCGCCCCCGTGACCGAGCAGCTCGGCACCGGGGTGCGCGCCGTGGACACCTTCACCGCCCTGGGCCGCGGCCAGCGCATCGGCCTGTTCGCCGACTCGGGCGTGGGCACGTCCTCACTGCTGTCCATGATCGCCCGCGGCACGGACGCCGAGGTGTCCGTCATCGCCCTCGTGGGCGAGTGCGGCCGCGACGTCCGGGGCTTCCTCGAGGACGACCTCGGCCCCGAGGGCCTGGCCCGGTCCGTGGTGGTCGTGGCCACCGGCGACGAGCCGGCCATGATGCGCCGCAAGGCCGCGTTCACCGCCGCACGGATCGCCGAGCAGTTCCGTGACGAGGGCCGCCACGCCGTGCTGATGGTGGACTCGCTGACGCGCGTGGCCATGGCCCAGCGCGAGATCGGACTCTCCGCCGGTGAACCGCCGGTCACCCTCGATTACCCTCTGTCCGCGTTCTCCCTGCTCGCCCAGTTGATCGAGCGGGCCGGCGTCGACCGAGCCGGTTCGGTCACTGGGATCTACACCGTCCTCATGGACGGCGACGACCGCGAGGACCCCGTGGCCTACGCCGCGCGCGCCATCCTGGACGGGCAGCTGGTGCTGGAGCGCCGGCTGGCCGCGGCCGGGCACGTCCCGCCCATCGACGTGCTCGCCTCCTTCTTGCGTTGTGCTTGGGTCGTCACGGACCCGGTGGACACGGCGGCCATCACCGCGGTGCGCCGGGCGATGGCCGAGCAGCGTGAGGTCCAGGACCTGATCGACGACGGCGCCTACGTCCCCGGCACGTGTCCCCGGGCCGACGCCGCACTGGCCGCCCGGCCCCACCTGGACGCCTTCCTGTGCCAGGACGTCGACGACTCCACCGCCCCGACCGAGACCTGGTCCCGACTGCGCGGCCTCGCCCGGCTGCTGGCCGCGGAGGACGCTGACGCCGAGGGGAAGGCCGCCTGATGGCCGGATTCCGCCGGAAGTCACTGTCGCGCGCACGCACGCTCCAGGATGACCTGGCCGCGGGCCGGCTGGCCGACGCCCAGCGCCACGCCACGGCCGAACAGCAAGTCACCGCCGAACGGCAAGTCACCGCCGAACAGCGAACCACCGCCGAACAGCGCCGCCCCGCCCACGAGCGCACCCTGCTCGAGGACCGCGGGGGAGTGCACGCGCTGGCCGCGGCCGGCATCGCCCGCGCCACCGCCGGGCAGCTCACCGAGATCACGTCCGCGCAGCTCGTCGAGACCATGTCAGTGCAGCTCGCCGAGACCATGTCAGCGCAGGCCGTGGCCGCCGATGCCGTGGCCGCCGACGAGGTGCGGGCCGCCGAGCAGGCCCTGATGCTGGCCGTGCAGGCGCGCCGCAGCGCCGAATTGCCCGGGCACGGCCATGGCCCGCAGCAGCGGGCGCTCACGGGCA
>JAPFFX010000304.1 GCA_026645375.1 Citricoccus sp. WCRC_4
AGGGGCCGCACGGACGCTGGTACGCGTGGCTGGCCGGTGAGGCCGGGGCGATCACGTCGATCCGGCGGCACCTGGTGAAAGACCTCGGGATCGACCGCAAGTGCGTGTCCTTCATGGGCTATTGGAAGCAGGGCCGCGCCGAGGGCAGCTGATCCCGAGGTTGGCCGGCGTCGGCGTTGCAGCCTCTAGTCACACCGGTCACCTGCGGACGTCGAGGGAGCCGTCGCTATCGCTATCGACCACCATCAGCGGCCCCCACGCGTGCGTGCCGGCCATTCGGATGCGGACTGCTCAAGGCCACCGCCGCGTTCGTCGGGGCACTGGCGCTGGGCCGGCGCTGCAGTTGGGTGCCCGTGCTGGCAGTGCGTGCCGTAGCCGGGCCGTGGCGAATGCGGGGGCGGGGCCGTGGCCCCGGCAGCCGGGGTGACAGGCGCGGTCAGGTTATCCACAGCTCAATGGATGGCCGAGGCACGGATCGTCGTCGCCGTCTACGGTCGGAGTCAAGGGCCTGGACAGCTCGCAGGCCTATGGATCCGAGAGGCCCTCATGCAGCAGCACCCACCTGACACCGTCGGCCACGTCCCCACGGCCCCTCATCCGAGCGTCCCCGCCGACCGCGTACCCGGGGACCCGCATCCACTGGCCAGGCAGGGCCGCGATCCGGCCCGGGCGAAACAGCAGTCGCTGGTGTACTCGGTCCTGGCGTTCGTCACGCTCCTGGTGCCCCCATTGCCGTTCCTGTTCGGAGCCTGGGCGGTCGCCCGGGCCAGCGACGCGGGGAAGACCGGCAGGCCGGCCCTTGGCCAGGTACTGGGCGTCATCGCGCTCGTCCTCTCAGCAGCGATGTGGTTGACGATGGCTTATATGATCCCGGCACTCATCCGGTTCGCTCTCACCCTGGAGGAGTTCAATCCGTGGCTGTGGTGGAGGTAGGCAGGCGCACGCCTCATGGGTGCCGTTACTCGTCGGTGCGGGCGCAGGAAACACGGAACCCCGCAGCCCGGTCGGTGAAGACCGGGCCACGGGGTTCCGTGGGCCGAGAGCGGCAGGCGAGCTGCCGCCGTCGGGAACTGCCGTGAGGCAGCGAAGGATCAGCGCTTCGAGAACTGCGAGGCCTTGCGGGCCTTCTTGAGGCCGGCCTTCTTGCGCTCGATGACGCGGGCGTCGCGGGTCAGGAAGCCGGCCTTCTTGAGGGCCGGGCGGTTGTTCTCCCGGTCGATCTCGTTGAGGGCACGGGCCACGCCCAGGCGCAGGGCGCCGGACTGACCGGAGGGGCCACCGCCGGAGATGCGGGCGATGACGTCGTAGGCGCCCTCGAGCTCGAGGAGCTTGAAGGGGTCGTTGACTTCCTGCTGGTGCAGCTTGTTCGGGAAGTAGGTCTCGAGGCTGCGGCCGTTGATGGTCCACTGGCCGGAGCCGGGGATCACGCGGACGCGGGCGATGGCCTGCTTGCGACGACCCACGGCGCCACCGGCGACGGTCAGGGCCGGGCGCTCGGAGACCGCAACGGCCTCGGCGGCGGGGGTGGACTCGGAGGTGTAGCTGGTCAGCTCCACTTCCTCGGTCGACTCATTCTCATTCAGAGTCATGGTTCTCCTTGAAAGATTGTGGTGAGGCTGACCCGTTACTGGGCGACCTGGTTGATCTCGAACGTCTTGGGCTGCTGGGCGGCGTGCGGGTGCTCGGCACCGCGGTACACCTTGAGCTTGTGGATCTGCTCAGCGGCCAGGGAGTTCTTCGGGAGCATGCCGCGCACGGCCTTCTCCACGGCGCGGACCGGGTTCTTCTCCAGCAGTTCCGCGTAGGACACGGACGAGAGGCCACCCGGGAAACCGGAGTGGCGGTAGGCCCGCTTCTTCTCGAGCTTGGCGCCGGTCAGGGCCACCTTCTCGGCGTTGATGATGATGACGAAATCGCCCATATCCATGTGGGGGGCGAAGGTCGGCTTGTGCTTTCCGCGCAGCAGAGTTGCGGTCTGGCTGGCAAGACGACCCAGCACGACGTCAGTGGCGTCGATGACGTGCCACTGGCGGTCGGCGTCGCCGGGCTTGGGAGTGTACGTACGCACGGTGTTTGCCTTCGTGTTCGGTGTCGGTACAGTGACCTGGCCGCAGGGCGTGAGTCCGCGGGCGGGCACTGAGTTCTTCGGTGCGCAACCGGTACATCAGGTGAGGACTGATGTGAGGCCGGGTCCGAAAGCTTCCCGGCGGCGCTCCGGGCGTTAGTGACCATGCAACCAGGCCACCCGAGGGCACAGCGAATCCGGGAAAGGACACGCACAACGAGGATTCATACTACCGGTTCGACGCGCGGCGGGCAAAGCGTGGGATTCTGACGGCGCCTGGCGCCTGGCGTCCGGCATGGCATCAATGGTCCGGCCTGGCGCCCGGCGCGCAGCGCGCGGTTGGCAGCAGGGCGCGCGGCGGGCGGCGGGCCGGTGGGCACACACCTCTGCGCCACCAGCACCCACCTCGGCCCGACGGCAGCCACGCCACGGAGGGGTCGCCTCATCACCCGCCCGGAACTCCACAGACCACACATTCCGGGCGTGTCATCCACAGATTCGGCAG